>DASXRB010000531.1:0-2716 GCA_036506875.1 Kribbellaceae bacterium
GACGCGGTCAGGATCTTGGCACCGGGCGGCAGTGACGGCGGCACCGCCCCCTGCGTCGAGGGCGCGGGCGTGGCCGTGAGCGTCGGCTGCGCGCCCGACACCTCGGAGCTCTGGTTGCCGGCCAGGAAGCCGGTGGCGGCCCCGATCCCGACGAGCACCGCCACGCCGGCGGCCACGAGCGTCAGCCGGCGCATCTGCTGCCCGGAGCGCTCGGCGCGCACCGCACGCAGGGTCCGGCGCAGCACCAGGTCGTCCTCGGCCGGCAGCGCGTCCTGGGGGCCGGGCTCGCTGGCGACCAGACTGCGCGCCTCGTCGGCGGGGAGCAGGGCGAGCAGGGCCGTGGCCTCGGTCACCGCCGCAAGCTCGTCTCGACACTCGGCGCAGCTCTCGATGTGCTCGTCGACGGCGCGTATCTCGTCGGCGTCGAGAATGCCCAGGGTGTAGCCACCGAGCAGCGTGTGGACATGGGTCTCGGTCATGCGTTCACCTCCTCCTTGGCTTCCTGGATCGCGCTTCGCAGAGCACGCAGGGCGTAGTAGGTACGGGACTTCACGGTGCCGGGGGGAATCCCCAGCTCCTCGCCGGTCTCGGCGGCCGTCTTGCCGCCGTAGTACACGCTGACGAGCACGGCCCGGTGCTCCGGGCTGAGCGACTGCAACGCGTGCCGGACGTAGATCGAGTTGACGACGTCGTCCGCGTGGTCGCCGGCGATCGGCGGCGCCGACGGATTCTCCGCGACCTCGGTCGGCCGCGCCTGCCGCGCCCGCACCCGGTCGGTCACGATGTTCCGTGCGACCGTGAGCAGCCAACCGCGGACCGAGCCCTGCTCCTCCGTGAGCCTCCCCGCGTTGCGCCAGGCGCGCAGCAAGGTCTCCTGGACGACGTCCTCGGCGAGCTGGCGGTCACCGGTGAGCTTGGTGGTGTAGGCGAGCAGCATCCGGCCGTGCTCGGCGTAGAGCGAGGCCACCAGCGCTTCGTCGGCGGAGCCGGTCGGATGGTCGCGACGGCTTCTCCATCTTGCGAGCTTGGTTCGCGCCTGCGCCATCATGGTGAGTTTCTTACCAAAGAGCGTCGAGGCGTCACTCTGAGGGGTCGGCCTCTCCGGAACGTCCCTGAGGACGCCGGGAGGCTCCAGTATCGCTGCGAAGGTCATGTCGGCACCGCTCTGCTTCCTGTCTTCAATGACAAAGACACGCATGGCACACCGGCGAGGGTTCACTTGACCGGCCGGTGTATGAACCGCTGCCGGCCCCTGATCCGTGTGAGAGGTGTTGGCCGGCGCGACCCGTGCCGGCCGGCGAGTGCCGGCATCACGAGCCGGCCAGGTCAGGCGCCTTGGTGGTTGGCGGGGTCCGCTCGGGGGGATCCCGCCGCACCCAAGGCCGCTCTTGGCCCGTTCCGGCGCCGCCGGCCCAGCCCCCGGCGCGCCGGCTGGGTGCCTGGATCGGGCGCCAGGTCCGATGGTCCACCATGGGCGGTGAGTCACCGCGCACGATCTGGAGATCGCGAATGTGGGATCCATCCGTCTATCTCAGCTACGCCGGGGAGCGGCAGCGACCGTTCGGCGACCTGCTGCTGCGGGTCGGCGCCGAGGCGCCGCGCGCCGTCGTCGACCTCGGTTGCGGGCCCGGCACGCTCACGGCGCTGCTCGCGACGCGCTGGCCGGGCGCCCGCGTGACCGGCGTCGACTCCTCGCCGGAGATGATCGCCGAGGCGCACGCACTGGCCACGCCGGTGACGTTCGTCGAGGGGGACGTGCGCGCCTGGCGGCCCGACCCCGACACCGACGTCGTGGTCTGCAACGCCACGTTGCAGTGGGTACCCGGGCACGAGGCGCTGCTCACGCGGTGGGTGGCCGAGCTGCCCGCGGGTGCCTGGTTGGCGTTCCAGGTGCCGGGCAACTTCGACGCGCCGTCGCACCGGGCGCTGCGCGCGCTCGCGGCCGAACCGGAGTGGCGCGAACGCCTCGGCACGGTGGTGCGTGACGCGCACCCGGTCCTCGACCCGACGGGCTACGCCACCCTGCTGCACGCCGCCGGCTGCACCGTCGACGCCTGGGAGACCACGTACCTGCACGTGCTGCCGGTCACGGAACCCGGCGACCAGCCGGTGTTGCGCTGGATGGAGGGGACCGCGCTCCGGCCCGTCCGGGCGGCGCTCGACGACGCCGCGTGGACGGAGTTCCGGGCGGCGCTCGGCGCGCGCCTCGACCGCGCGTACCCGCCGCGCGACGCCCGGGTGCTCTTCCCGTTCCGTCGCATCTTCGTCGTCGCGCGGGTCCCCTGACCCGGGACGTGACCCGAACCTGACCTGGCGCGCGATCCCGTTCTCACCCGCCGCCGCCGTTGCGGGATGCGGGGTGGGGTGCTGGCGCCGCGTAGTCACAGTGAACCAGCGGTACTCCGGTCGACCACGGCACCACCAACCACGGCACCACCAACCACGGCTCCACGGCAGGTGAGCGATGACGACGGTCCAGATCCCTCACCCGGGCGACCTCCCCACGCTGGGCACGCCCATCACCACGTTCGCGGGCCTCGCCGGGGACGGGGGCGGGTACGGCGCCCAGCTCCGGCGGGTCCCCGAGCTGGCCAGGGCGTTCCGGGCCGAGTTCGCCAGCTCGGGGCGGCCGGACCAGGTCATCACCGGCGATCTCGCGTCGCTGGCGTACCCGACCAGGTTCGGGCTCTGGCGGGCCGCCAGGACGCTGGCGCCG
>DASXRB010000532.1:0-3744 GCA_036506875.1 Kribbellaceae bacterium
GGGTTCTCATCGGCGAGGTCGGCGTGCTGGACACGGAGCAGTTCGCGCTCTACCAGCGCCCCGACGAGCTGCATCAGAGCTTCTTCTTCGAGTTCCTGCGCGCGGACTGGGACGACCAGGCGTTGTACGACGTGATCGGCCGCGGCCTGGACACCGTCGCCGCGTCCGGATCCGCGGTCGCCTGGGTGCTCAACAACCACGACATGCCGCGGTCGGTCACGAGGTACGCCGGTGGTGCCCCCGGGGTCCACGCGGGCGATCTCGACGTCGGGCTGGTCCGCGCCCGGGCGGCCGCGTTGCTGATGCTCGCGCTGCCGGGCTCGACGTACCTCTACCAGGGTGAGGAGCTGGGCCTGCCGGAGGTCACCGACCTGCCGGTGGAGGTGCTGACCGACCCGATGTTTCATCGCAGCGGCGGTGCCCGGCGCGGCCGCGACGGCTGCCGGGTGCCGCTGCCGTGGACCGCGTCCCAGGACGCCTTCGGGTTCTCACCGGGCGCGGCGCCGGCTGCGCCGTGGTTGCCGCAGCCCGAGTGGTTCGCCGGCCACGCGGTCGACCAGCAGCTCGCCGCCGGCGACTCGATGCTGCACCTCTACCGGGAGGCGATCGCGTTGCGGCACCGGATCCCCGCCTTGTCATCGGGCGAGTTCCGCTGGTTGCCGGCCGAGCCGGGCGTGCTCGCGTTCACCCGGGGCCACGGGTTCGCGTGCGTGCTGAACTGCTCGTCGCGGCCCGTCTGCGCGCCCGTGGACGGACACCTACTCCACGCCAGCCATCCGGACGCCGGCGAGAAGCTGCCTCCGGACACCGCCGCCTGGTTCCTGCTCACCGACGACGACTCCGCCGGGCCGATCCGCGCCATCGGCCGAGGCGAGGAGTGATGCCGCATGGTCGCGGAGATGTGGGTGCTGATTCTCGTCACCGCCGTACTCGCCGTCCTCATGGTGCGCGACCTGGCGCGGGACCTGATGGAGCGCAGATGACCCGGCCGCTGCTGCTCGGCTACATCCGCGCCCACATCCTGATGACGGACGAGGAGATCGCCGCGGCCAAGGACACGCTGGTGACGTACGCCAGCACCGAGGGGTTCGCGCTCGGAACCGTCTACGTCGAGCACGCCAGCACCGCACCCGCCGCGTTCCACGCGCTGCTGGACGAGGTCCGCCGCGACAACGACGTCTGGGCCGTCGCGGTGCCGACCCCGCACCACCTGGCCGTCGGCGGCCGGCAGGCCATGCGGAGGGACCTCGAGCACCACGGGAGCGTGCACGTCCTGGTCGTGCAGGCATCCCCCTAGTCCGGCGGGCCTGGCGTCTTGAGAACTGCCCTCGGCGCCGGGCCCGCCGCTCCACCCTTCGCATCCCGATCTGCGCTGGTGATGACCCGGTGGGCCGTCGTACTCAGTAGGGCAACTCCCGGCCGGAGGGCGTGCGGAGGTCGAGCTCGTCCTCCGTGCGGCGGCGCCGCGGCCTGCGGATGATCATTCACCGTGTCTGACTCGTCCCCGGAGACCCGGGCGGGACCGTCACGTGATCCATGGTCGGACCTCCTCGCATGTTCGTTGTCATCGAACGTTCGAGGGCGCGGTCCCCGGCCGGATCGGAAGATCGCCTATCTTCTCCGGATCCCTACGTACTTCTCCTCAGGGTTTCTCCTCAGCGACGGGTTCCGCGGGAACGTCGATGCCCCGTCAGCTGAACAGTTCGCGGATGTCGTCGGCGCCGAGGGTGCTGCTGAAGGCATTGCCGTCGTCCATCACGCTGGCGAACAGCTCGGCCTTGCGCTCCTTGAGTGCCACGACCTTCTCCTCGATCGTGTCCCGCGCGATCAGCCGGTACACCATGACGTTGCGGGTCTGCCCGATCCGGTGCGTGCGATCGACGGCCTGTGCCTCCGTGGCGGGATTCCACCAAGGGTCGAGCAGGAAGCAGTAGTCAGCCTCGGTCAGGTTGAGGCCGAACCCGCCGGCCTTCAGGCTGATCAGGAAGACGGGCGCCGAGCCGTCCTTGAAGCTCCTCAGCACCTCTGAGCGCCGCCGGGTCCTGCCGTCCAGGTAGGCGTAGGCCACGCCCTCGGCGTCCAACCGCCGGCGCACCACCTCGAGGAAGCCGGTGAACTGGCTGAAGACCAGAGCCCGGTGGCCACCGTCGATGACGTCGTTGAGTTGCTCGAGCAGCACGTCGATCTTGCTGCTCGGCAGGTCCAGATGAGCCTCGTCGACCAGCCCGGCGTGCAGGCTGAGCTGCCGGAGCAGCGTGAGCGAGCGCAGGATCGCGAACCGGTTGCGATCGAGGTCGTCGATCAGGCCCAGCACCTGCTGGCGGACCCTCTGCAACTGCCGCTCGTAGATCCTCCGGTGCCGCGGATGCAGCTCGACCTCGAGGACCTGCTCCTGCTTGGCCGGCAGGTCCGCCGCGACCTGTTCCTTGGTACGGCGCCTCACCAGCGGCTTGATCCGGCGGCGGAGCTGTGCGAGCAGCTCGGCGTCGCCCTTCTCAATCGGCCGGGCGTAGTAGTCGCGGAACCGGGTCGGATTGGGGAACAGTCCCGGGGCGGTGATCGACAGCAGCGACCACAGCTCCATCAGGCTGTTCTCCATCGGCGTTCCGGTGATCGCGAGCTTGAACGGCACGGCCAGTCGCCGGGCGCACTGGTACGCCTTCGACTGGTGGTTCTTGACGAACTGCGCCTCGTCCAGCACCAGCCCGCCCCACTCGCGCGCCGAGTACGCGTCGAAGTCCAGCCGGAACAGCGTGTACGACGTGACCACCACAGCCGCCCCGGCGATGACCTCCTCCAGGGACTGGCCGCGCCGGCGCAGCGTGTCCGAGATCGCCACCACCGTCAGATCCGGCGTGAACCGGGCCGCTTCGGCCGCCCAGTTGGTCACCACGCTGGTCGGCGCGACGATCAGGAACGGCGTTACGCCCGGCGCAGCCTGCTTGGCGTGGCAGATCAGGGCGAGCGACTGGAGCGTCTTGCCGAGGCCCATGTCGTCGGCCAGGATGCCGCCGAGCCGGTACTTCCACAGGAACGCCAGCCAGCCGAACCCGTCAGCCTGGTAGGGCCGGAGCCGCGCCGCGAGCGTCGCCGGCTCAGTCACCGGCTGGACCGACCCCGGGGCCAGCAGGCCCTCGACCTGCTGCTGCCAGGCCCGGGCCTGCCGGTCGACGACGCCCAGCTCGGCGAGCTCGCCCCACAGCCCGGCCTGGAACCGGCTGAGCCGCAAGGGCCCGTCCGGCTTGTCCTGGAGCGCCCGCGCCTCGTCGATCAGCCGCCGCAGCGCCTGCAGCTCGGGCTTCTCCAGCGAGAAGTACGCACCGTCGTCCAGCAGCAGGTGCGACTCGCCCCTGCTCAGCGCCACGAACACGTCCGCGAACGGGATGTCGTGCCCTTCGACGGTGATCGTCACGCCGAGGTCGAACCAGTCCGTCTGGTCCGGTACGGCGTCGGCCGACACGCCGATCCGCAGCGAGTCGCCCGCCTCGCGGTACGCGGCCGGCTCACCGTTGATCTCGACGCGGACGTCCGGCCGACCGTCGAGCAGCGGCAGCACCTCGGTGCTGAACCGCATCGTGTCGATCCCGCTCAGCCGAGCCTCCGGCGCGAGCGGCTGCGCGGTGCCCGCGATCCAGATCCCGAACGCCTCCAGCCCGGCATCCAGGCTGTGCAGCACGGCTCGCTCCGCGTCGCGGTCACGGAAACCGCTGTCCGCACTCTCCGGGTAGAGCGGCACGCGCAGCC
>DASXRB010000533.1:0-5712 GCA_036506875.1 Kribbellaceae bacterium
TGACCGGACCGCCCGGGAGCTGCGCGGGCTCGCCCGCGTCCTCGTGCGGTCCGGGTACGCCGGCCGCGACCACGTGCTGGCCGCGCTCGCCGAGGCCGTCCGCGAGGACGCGCCGGGTGCGGACCCGCGGGGGCTGGCCGAGCAGCTGACCGCGGAAGCCGTCGCCGAGCTGAGCGCCGACGCCGCCGGCTGGCCGGAGCTGACCGACTGCGACCGGCTCGACGCTGTTCTGCGCGACTTGGAGACGCGCGGCTTCGTGGTGGTGCGCTACTGCGCCGACCACCACGACGCCCGCCGTGCCCTGGAGGTTGCCCCAGGCAACAGTCGTGGCGTGGTGTTCTTCACCGACACCGACGTCTGGCACGCGGTCGACTTCCACATGCTGGAGCTCAAGGTGTGGCACGCGGACACCGCGAACGTCGCGCCCGGCGACGGGTTGCTCGGCGACGTGCTGGCGCTGCTGCGCGAGCACGGCCTCGCGGCGACCTTCGACGAGGGCAGGATCGAGGTCGGCCTGGACTGGCGACGACGAGGGGAGTGGCTGTGAGCGCAGGCGCGGTGAGCAAGCCGCTGGTCGGCGTGTTCGCGCTGCAGGGCAACGTGCGCGAGCACGTCGCGATGCTGCGCGCGGTCGGCGTCGAGGCGGTGCCGGTACGACGTCCGGCCGAGCTCGCCTCCCTCGACGGGCTGGTGCTGCCGGGCGGCGAGTCGACCACGATGGACAAGCTCGCGCGCGCGTTCGACCTGTTCGAGCCGCTGCGCAAGGCGATCGCGGACGGGCTGCCGGTGTTCGGCACCTGCGCGGGGATGATCATGCTGGCCGACGAGATCACCGGCGGGATCGAGGGCCAGGAGACGCTCGGCGGTCTCGACGTCACGGTCCGGCGCAACGCCTTCGGGCGACAGGTGGACTCGTTCGAGGCGGACCTGCACTTCGCGGCGTTCGACACGCCGTACCACGCGGTGTTCATCCGGGCGCCGTGGGTGGAGCGGGTCGGCCGCGAGGTCGACGTGCTGGCTACGGTGAGCGGCGGACCTGCCGCGGGTAGGATCGTCGCGGTTCGCCACGATCGGTTGCTGGCCACGTCGTTCCACCCGGAGCTGACCGGCGACGTGCGGTTGCACGGGTACTTCGCCGATCTCGTGCGCGAGCGGTAGACGTCACGAAAGGGTTGGGTCGCACATGTCAGGCCACTCCAAATGGGCCACCACGAAGCACAAGAAGGCCGTCGTCGACGCGCGCCGCGGCAAGCTGTTCGCGAAGCTGATCAAGAACATCGAGGTGGCCGCCCGGACCGGCGGCGGTGACCCGGCCGGCAACCCGACCCTGTACGACGCCATCCAGAAGGCGAAGAAGTCGTCGGTCCCGAACGACAACATCGACCGCGCGGTCAAGCGCGGCGCCGGGCTCGAGGCCGGCGCCGCGGACTGGCAGTCGATCACGTACGAGGGCTACGGCCCGAACGGGGTCGCGCTGCTGATCGAGTGCCTCACCGACAACCGCAACCGGGCCGCGGCCGACGTGCGGACGGCGATGACCCGCAACGGCGGCTCGATGGCCGACCCGGGCAGCGTGTCCTATCTGTTCAACCGCAAGGGCGTCGTGGTGCTGAACAAGGACCAGGACGGCAGGACCCTCACCGAGGACGATGTGATGGAGGCCGTCCTGGAAGCCGGTGCCGAGGAGGTCAACGACCTCGGCGAGTCGTTCGAGGTGATCAGCGCGCCGACCGACCTGGTCGCGGTCCGGACCGCGCTGCAGGAGGCCGGGATCGACTACGAGTCGGCCGAGACGCAGTTCGTCCCGTCGGTGACGGTCGAGCTCGACGCCGAGGGCGCCGGAAAGGTCTTCCGCCTGATCGAGGCCCTGGAGGACAGCGACGACGTCCAGGACGTGTTCGCCAACTTCGACGTCTCCGACGAGGTCATGGCCGAGGTCGGCTGAAACGTCGCCGACGTGTACTACCGGGTAACGTGACTCGTGGGTAACATCGGTCGCATGGCGACTCGCGTGCAGCAGATGTACGACTCGTTGGCGAAGTACCCGGGCGGGAAGCGGTTGTTCTCGATCGCGTTCGCGCGGAAGGCGCCGTTCTTCCGCACCATCAAGGCGGAGTTCGCCCAGGTGCGGCCGAACTTCGCCTCGCTGCGGCTGCCGAACCGCAAGGCGGTGCACAACCACATCGGCACCGTGCACGCGATCGCGGTCTGCAACGGCCTGGAGGCGGCGATGGGCGCGCTGGCCGAGGTGACCATCCCGGCCGGGAAACGCTGGCTGCCGAAGGGCATGACGGTCGAGTACCTGGCCAAGTCGAGCAGCGACCTGGTCTGCACCGCCGAGACGGACCCGGCCGACTGGACCGGCGGACCCGACGTACCGGTCCGGGTGCAGGCGGTCCGTGACGACGGAACCGTCGTCGTACAGGGCGTCATCAACCTGTGGGTCACCGACAAGCCGGCGAAGGACAAGCCGGCGGACGTGGCAAAGCAGGCGACAGGCGCCGGGTCGGCGGCCTAACGTTCCGGGCATGCCTGACGTTGACGCGGCGCGCCGTGACGCGCTGACCTTCACCGACATCGTGCCGGACCAGCTGGACCGGGTGATCGAGATCCGGGTCCGGTCCTTCGGGCACGGCGCGGCCGACGACGCCTGGCGCAAGGCCGCGGTGGAGCTGATCGAGCAGCGCCGGCTGGTCGGCGTGCTGGACGGCGACACCGTGGTGGCCGCCGCCAGGATCCTGGACTTCCAGCACTGGTGGCTCGGCCGGCCGCTGCCGATGGCCGGGATCGCCGGTGTCGTGGTGTCGCCGGAGTACCGCGGCCGCGGGGTCGGCAGCCTGCTGATGCGCGGCGTGCTGGACCGGGCGCGCGAGCTCGGCGCGGCTGTGTCGGCGCTCTACCCGGCGACGGTGCCGGTCTACCGGCACCTCGGCTACGAGTACGGCGGCGGCCGGTACCGGTTCACCTTCCCGGCGGCGGACCTGCGCGCGCTGGGCGGCAAGGAGGTCCCGCTGCGGCGCGGCGGGCCGGACGACGCGCAGCTGCTGCTCGACCTTGTCGCGGCGGTGCGCGGTGCCGGGCGGGAGAGCGGCATGCTCGGCTGGCAGGTGGACAAGGTCCGTGACTGGCTGTCGGACGAGAAGTCGTTCTGTTACGTCGGCCAGGACGGGTTCGTGGTGTACGGCTGGGACCACGGCGGCGACCTGCGGGTCGACGAGCTCGTGGCCGGCAACGAGCAGACCCTGCGCGCGCTGTGGGCGACGGTCGGGTCCGGGTCGTCGATCGCGCGCAACGTGCACGCGTACGTCGGCCCGCACGACCCGGTGCACCTGCTGCTCGGCCACGAGGCGGACAAGTCGGTGCAGCTGCAGCGCTGGATGTTCCGGCTGGTCGACGCGCCGGCCGCGATCGCCGGCCGCGGCTGGGCGCCGGGCGCGGATGTCGACCTCGCGCTGGACGTCGACGACCCCGAGCTCACCGCCAACTCCGGCTCCTGGTCGTTGCGCGTGGCAACCAACGGCTCGGAGCTGGTACGACGTGAGCCCGGCGCCGGCGCGCTGCGGCTGTCCGCACGCGGTCTCGCCGCCCTGTACGCCGGGACGCCGCTCGCGGCCCTGCGCCGTACCGGACTGGCCTCGGGCGGGTCGGAGGCCGGCGACGCCCGGGTGGACGCGGCCTTCGCCGGACCGGTGCCGTACATGCTCGACTACTTCTGAGGACTACCTGGAGGGACGGCGGATGTCCGAGCTCGAAACCCGGCCCGGCGACGACACCGACGAGGTGCGGGCGGTGGCGCGGCTGCTCACGGACGCGACCGGTGCCGTCACCGCGACCACCCGGGCCGTGCACCGCGCGGTCGCGGACCGGGCGTGGCCGTCACCCGGCGGGCCGGCGAAGGCTGTGCACGACGCGATCAGCTCGCTCGTCTACACGAGCATCGACACCGGTACGACGGTGGCCGGGGCGATCGCCGACCAGGGGCTGCGGATCACAGGCGCCACCCGGCGGCTGCGCCCGTGGAGCGGAAGCCGGACCGGCCGGAACCTCGCGGGTTTCCTCAACGGCGCCTTCGGCGACCGGCTGCTCACCCGGCACCCGCTGCTGGCCACACCGATGCGGATCCGGGTCGACGGGCGCGACGTACCGGCGACCCCCGGACGGCTGGCGGCCGCGTTCCCGGACGCCACGTCGTACGTCGTGGTCTTCCTGCACGGGCTGATCGAGACCGAGGAGTGGTGGGGACCGGCCGGCGAGAACTTCGGGTCGCGGCTGGCGGCGGACGTCGGCTGTACGCCGGTGCTGCTGCGGTACAACACCGGGCGGCACATCTCCGACAACGGTCGCGAGCTCGCGGACCTGGTCGGCGCGCTGGTCGACGGCTGGCCGGTCGACGTCGAGCGGATCGCGATCGTCGGGCACTCGATGGGCGGGCTGGTCGCGCGCAGCGCGGTGCACCAGGCGGACGGTGAGCCGTGGCTGGACCTGGTCCGGCACGTCGTGTGCCTGGGGACGCCGCACGACGGCTCGCCGGTCGAGCGCGGTGCGAACCTGGTCGCCTGGGCACTGCGGGGGATCGGCGAGACCGCGCCGCTGGGCGCGCTGCTCGACACCCGCAGCGCGGGGATCAAGGACCTGCGGCACGGGTACCTCGACGAGCGCGACTGGGTCGGGATCGACCCGGACGAGCTGCTGACCGACCGCCGGGCGAAGGCGTACCGCACGGCGCCGCGGGCCCGGCAGAGCTTCGCCGCGGCCAGCCTCGGGGCACCCGGCAGCCGGACCGGCCGCTGGGTCGGCGACCTGCTGGTGCTGCCGGACAGCGCGCTGTCCCCGCGGCTGCGGGCACGGCGGCGCTGGTTCGGCCGGATGCACCACTTCAGGCTGCTGCGCGACGGCCGGGTCTACCGCCAGCTACGCCGCTGGCTGGACGACCAGGACCGGCTCGGTGAGGGTCCGCCCGGCGAGGTTCAGCCGCTGCCGACGCAGAACTCGTTCCCCTCCGGGTCGCAGAGCACCGACCAGCGCGTCCCGTAGTCCTCGTGGTCGGCCAGGCGCCGCGCGCCGAGCCGCAGCAGCCGGTCCACCTCGGCGTCGACGTCGTCGACCAGGAGGTCCAGGTGCAGCCGGTTCTTCGCGCGCTTCGGTTCCGCCACGCGCTGCAGGGTGAGCGGTACGCCACCGGCCGGGTCCAGCGCGACGTAGCGGCCGGCGACGACCGTGGACGGCGTACGGCCGAGGGCCGCCGCCCAGAACCGCGCCTGGGCGTCCAGGTCGTTGCAGTCCAGTGTCAGCTCGATACGCATCGGCCTCATCTCCCCGGTCGTCACAGTGTCGCTCCTGGTCCCGGCCGCCGGACCCCGTAGACGTGGACGCCATGCCCGTCGTACCGCCACGACGTCTGGACGGGGGCTCGGTAACGCCCGGTCGGCGCGTCATGAGCACCCGTCCGGCCGGCTGCCGTTAGGGTGTCGAACACACGTTCGGAGGTGTGATGTGCGGGTGCTTGGCGTCGACCCGGGGCTGACCCGGTGCGGCCTCGGCCTGGTCGACGGGACCGTCGGGCGGCCGCCGTCCCTGGTGGCGGTCGGCGTCGTCCGCACCCCGGCCGAGCTGGACGTCGCCCGCCGGCTGGTGCTGATCGAGCAGACGGTCGACGGCTGGATCACCGAGCACCGGCCGGACGCGGTCGCGGTCGAGCGGGTGTTCGCGCAG
>DASXRB010000534.1:0-2419 GCA_036506875.1 Kribbellaceae bacterium
CTGGACCGGCTCTGTGCTGCGTGCGCCGGACGGCACCTGGCGCCTGTTCTACACCGGAGTCGACCGTGCCGGAGGCGGTCTGATCCAGCGGATCGGCGGCGCCGTCTCCACCGATCTGCACGCGTGGCACCGCATCGCGGACCAGCCACTCGCCGAGCCCGACCCACGCTGGTACGAGCAACTGTCCAGCCGGCACTGGCCCGACGAGGCATGGCGCGACCCCTGGGTCTTCCCGGACCCGGACGGCGCCGGCTGGCACATGCTCGTCACCGCCCGCGCATCGACGGGATCCGCCGGCGAACGCGGCGTCGTCGGCCACGCCACGTCGGACGACCTGGTCAACTGGACCGTCGGGCCACCACTGAGCCAACCCGGCGCCGGCTTCGGACAGCTCGAGGTCCTCCAGGTCGCCACCGTGGAGGGTCGATCCGTGATGCTCTTCTCCTGCATGACCGCCCAGCTCTCCGAAGACCGCCGGGCTCGCGGACAGACCGGTGGCATCTGGGCGGTCAACCTCGACAAGCTCACCGGTCCGTACGACGTCGCCGGCGCCTACCGGCTCCACGACGAGAGCCTGTACGTCGGCCGGCTCATCCAGGACCGCACCGGCCAGTGGGTCATGCTCGCCTTCCGCAACGTCACCCCCGAAGGCGACTTCGTCGGCGAGATCATCGACCCCATCCCGGTGTCGTGGCACGACGGCCGGCTGGCCCTGGACGGCGTCCCCGCGGTCTGCTGACGGCCCCTGCTGTCCCGTTGCGGCCACGCGGGGAGCCGAGCGGGCCGTCAAGTGCTGCATCCTGTTGACCGGGCGTTGCCACGGTGCTACGGAGATCAGTGGTACGTCATCGACGCACCCGCGGCCGGCGGGTGCGACTGACTTGGGGGTCGCCCGGGTCCGGTCGCGCTCGCACGTGCACCGGGAGGGACCCAATGCGCACCGTGTCACCGTCCTCGGGCCGTCGCCGTGGCGTCGCCGTCGCGATCAGCGTGGCGGTACTCGCCGTACCGGCGCTCGTCGCCACCGGCGCCTCCGGCGCGCCCGAGCCACAACTCCAGGACCAGGCGAAGCCGAAGGTATCGAAGGTCGCCGCGTTCGACCGCAGCAAGCCCTTGCGGGACCTCGCGGTGGTCGCGCCGCGACAGAGCGGCACTGCCCCCGCCGAGCGCGGCGCCGTACCGCGCGACACCGGGTTCACCGGAGACGCGGCCGTACAGACCGCGGCTTCGGCCGGCGACGCGCCGAGGCTCATCCAGTCGTTCGAGGGTGTGCCGAACATCCAGCAGGTCTCACCGCCCGACCCGGTCGGTGACGTCGGCCCGAACCACTACGTCGAGATGGTGAACCTCAGCTTCGCGATCTACAACAAGTTCGGCACGAAGCTGTTCGGTCCGGCCGACCTCGGCACCCTGTGGCAGGGCTTCGCCATCCCGCACTGCTCGGACAGCGCAGGCGACCCGATCGTCCTGCACGACCAGTTCGCCGACCGCTGGATCCTGACCCAGTTCACCTCACTCGGGCCGAACTACTGGAACTGCATCGCGGTCTCCCAGACCTCCGACCCGTTGGGCGCGTACTTCCGGTTCGCCGTACCGACCGGGGTGAACTTCCCCGACTACCCCAAGTACGGCGTCTGGCCGGACGGGCTCTACATCAGCACCAGGGAGTTCGACCCCGACGACAACTTCGCCGGGAACGGCGCGTACGTCGTCAACAAGGACCAGTTGTACGCCGGCGACCCGAACACCGCGGTGGTGAGCTTCCTGCTGCCACCGGGGAATACCCCGTGGCTGCAGGGCGACGGCCTGCTGCCGACCGACCTGGACGGCAACCAGCCGCCACCGGCCGGGACGCCGAACTTCTATGTCGGGTCGATGGACGACGGCGCACAGTACGGCGCGCCGTCCGACGGCCTCAACGTGTTCGAGTTCCACGTCGACTGGGCCACGCCGGCGGCGTCGACGTTCACCTTCACCGGATCGTTGCCAGTGGCACCGTTCGACTCGATCTTCCCCTGCAAGATCCAGATCTCGAGCCGCGCGTGCATCCCGCAGCCGGGCACCAAGAACCTCGTCGACGTGCTGTCGTACCGGCAGCGGCCGATCTGGCGTCTGGCTTACCGCAACTTCGGCACCCACCAGTCGATGGTCACCAACCAGTCCGTCGAAGCGCAGCCGAAGCTCGCCGGCACCCGCTGGTACGAGCTGCGCAACACCGGGGCCGGGTGGAGTGTGTTCCAGCAGGGCACGTACTCGCTTGCCGACAAGGTCAACCGCTGGATGGGCAGCGTCGCGATGGACGAGAAGGGCAACATGGCGCTGGGCTACAGCGTCTCGAGCCAGCAGGTGTTCCCGGGGGTCCGGTTCACCGGACGGCTCGCCTCCGCGCCACTGGGAACGATGCAGGCCGAGGCGACCA
>DASXRB010000535.1:0-2599 GCA_036506875.1 Kribbellaceae bacterium
TGTCACTGTCGTCGTTGCCGTCGCACAGCACCAGGTGCCCGATCGCCTCGGCGCCGACGTTGCCCGCGGCACCGTTCCCGACCCGGTAGCGGACCGCGATCCGGCCGCCCGCCGGCGGCGGCTCGCCGTTCACGCCGTCGCCGAACCGCAACGCCAGCCGCCCGTCCTGCTCGGCCTCGCCGACGAACGCCTTCGTGTCCGGCGTCGCGCCCAGCAGGTCCCGCCGCGGTGTCCACTCCCCCGCCTCGGTCCCGTCCCCGTGGTAGCCCGTGACGGTCACCGCGGGCAGCGCGGCACGCGGGTCCTGGGTGAGCGCGGCCGAGGCCGGCCCGGCCAGCCGCGGGTCGTCGGCTCGCAGGCCATCGGCGTACGACGGACCCCAGGTCTGCGCGAGCTCGTCGATCAGCCAGTCACCGAGCACCTCGCCGTCGCGCGCCCGGCGGGACAGCCGTGCCAGCCGCCGGATCTTCGCCTCCAGCAACGACTCGTACCGCAGCAGCAGGTCGCGCAGCGCCCCCGCCTCGTCGTCGCCGAACCCGAGCCGGTCCAGCACCGCCTGCCCGACCAGCAGCCGCAGCTCGCCGGTCTCGTCCTCGGTCAGCGGCCGGGCCGCGCGCCACAGCTCGGTGACCCGCGCCTTCGCCCGCGCCGCGATGCCGTCCAGCAGGTCCGCCTGCCCGGACGACATCAGCGCCGGGTCCGGATAGGGCGTGCGCTGCGTCACCGGCTCGTAGGTCAGCTCGGGACGGAACACCTCCGCGGTGCCCGGGTAGCTGAGCTGCGCCAGCAGCGTGTCCAGACTCGCCGCCTGGTCCGCGGCCGGTGCCTCGACGTCCAGCCCGGCCCGGTCCAGCGCCGCCTGGCCCACCAGCCCGCGCAGCGTCTCGACCTGTTCCCCGGTCAGCTGCTCGCCGCGCCGCGCCGCCGTCATCAGGCCCGCGATCGCCTCACCCGCGGGCCCGTGCTCCGGCCGGTCCGGGCAGCAGCCGGTGTCGCAGTCCAGCGGCGGCACCGGCGCCGGCGGCACGTCGTACTCCTCCGGATGCCCGCCGCAGAACGTCAGGTGCCGCCCGTGGTCGACCAGTACGACGTTGCCGCGCGCAACGGTCAGGTCGACCAGCTGCTCGCACTCCGGGCCGCCCCTCGTCGTCAGGCAGGCGCTGAAACCCAGCGCGTCGTCGTCCGCCCAGGTGACCTCCACGACCGCCTGGTCGTAGAGGGCGTCGCGCGCGGGCGTCACCGAGGTGAGGCGCACCACCTGCCGGTGCGCCGGGTCCGCGTCGGCGGCCGCACCGGTGCGCGGGCCGAGCACCTCCTCGATCACCAGCAGGTCGCCAGGCGCGAGATCGAGCCCCTCGTCGACCAGCGTCGCCGCCGTCGCGCCCTTCGGCAGGCAGCACTCCTCGGCGCCCCAGGTGTGGAACCGGATCCGGTTGTGCGTCGGCCGCAGCTCGGTCTCACCGCGTGCGACCGGCTCGAAGATCTCGATCCGGGCCGCCGGCGGCAGGTCGTCCAGCGCCCCGTCGGTCACGACGGCCTTCAGGTCCGGCCGCTCCACCGGGTCCACCTGGCTGACGTCGACGGCCGCGAACCGGTACGCGCCGGGCCGCAGCGTCACCTCGTCGTCCACGCTCAGCGTCACCGCGGCTCGCGCGTTGCACCCGTCGTGCATCAGGTAGTCGACCAGCCGGACATGCCGCCGTACCGACGTGCGCCGCCGCGCGGTGTCCAGGTACGCCTCGGTCGCCACCGCGTCCAGCTGGTACTCCAGCTGGTCACCGGCGTACGCGAGCAGCTCGACCACGGTCACCCCGAGGTCCGGCACGTGCCGCTCCACCCAGGCCGGCGCGACCAGCGTCATCCGGTCCAGCAGCTGCTGGCGCAGCGTCGAGTAGTCCCGCGCGGTGTAGTCGATCACCGGCGCCGGCCGCGGCTCGTGGTGCTCGCGGCCGCATCCGCAGGCGCAGTCCGACTGCGCCGGGCACTGCGGGTGGAAGACGAACCCGGCCCTGGTGTAACGCGGGTCGAACCCGGCCAGCGGCTCGGTTCCCGGCCGGCCGTAGGCGTCCGGCTCCACCACGGACAGCGTGTACGACGAGGTGTCACCGGTGCGGTCGACCACGACGAACGCCCGGTCGTCCAGCTCCGCGTCCTCCTCGCGCTCGATCGTCACCTCCGAGACGTGGATGCCGGTGATCCGGCGGCCGCCGTCGATCCGGATGTTGCCCGGGGCAAGCTCCTTCGGCGCCTTGCCGAGGAACGTCACCACCAGCGTCAGCCCGTCATCGTGCGCCTCGACGGCGTCGACGCCGTTGAGCTTCGCGGTCCTGACGTCCCCGCGCCGGTGCCCGGTCTCGCACTGTGTCGTCCCCCCGGTCGTCATGCGGCCCTCCCCTCGAAGGTCTCGGTGCGGCGGTCGCCGGTCGCCCGGACGACGTACGCCACCCGCACCCGCAGCACGTTGTCGCTGCTCTCGACGACCACCGCCTCGACCTGGATCACGTCACCCAGCCAGCGCTCCAGCTGCGCGTGGATCGACAGCTGCAGGGTGGCCGCCAGCTCCGGGCTGTTCGGCTCGAAGACCAGGTCCAGCAGGCCG
>DASXRB010000536.1:0-2319 GCA_036506875.1 Kribbellaceae bacterium
GCAGCAGTTCATCCACAGCCTCGGCTTCAACGACGTCAACAGCGAGTCGCAGAAGTACCAGACGACCGGTCTGGCCGACGACAACTCGTTCTACGACCCGTCGGTTGACAAGATCACGTTCGGCACCGGCGGCGTCGTCGACGCCGAGGACGCCGAGGTGATCTGGCACGAGTACGGCCACGCGATCCAGGACGACGTCGTTCCCGGGTACGGCGAATCGCTCGAGGCCGGCTCGATCGGTGAGGGCTTCGGCGACTACTGGGCTGTGACCATGTCGCTGCCGGTGAGCCGGAACTTCGACCTGCCGTGCGTGATGGACTGGGACGCCACGTCGTACACGGACACGGAGCCGCATTGCCTGCGCCGCACCGACACCGGCAAGACCACCGACGACATCATCGGCGAGGTGCACGCCGACGGCGAGATCTGGTCGAACGCGCTGTGGGACATCCACAAGGCGCTCGGCCGGACCAAGGCCAACAAGGTGATTCTGGAGGCGACGTTCTTCTACGCGCCGGACACCTCGTTCGCCGACGCGGCCCGGGCCACCGTCCAGGCCGCTCGCCTGCTCTACGGCAAGGGCGCGGCCGCTCAGGTCACCAAGGCGTTCCAGGACCGCAAGATCCTCTGACACCCGACACCAGGTTGTGCGCCCGCGGCTACTGTGGGCGCATGACCTGGAGTACGGCGGACATCCCCGACCTCAGCGGACGTCGGGCGCTCGTCACCGGCGCGACCAGCGGCCTCGGGTACGAGACGGCACTCGAGTTGCTCAGACACGGCGCCGAGGTGCTGGTCGCAGCGCGGAATCCGGCGAAGGCGGCTGACAGCGCCGCCAAACTTACGAAGGCGGCAGGCCGGACGCCCACCATCGTGGAGTTGGATCTCGCCGACCTGACGAGTGTCGAGAAGGCCGCGGATCAGGTCGCCAAGACCTACGACAAGCTCGACCTGCTGGTGAACAACGCCGGCGTGATGGCAACGCCGTACCGGCAGACCGCGGACGGGTTCGAGCTGCAGTTCGGCACCAACCATCTCGGGCATTTCGCTCTCACCGGACGGCTGCTGCCATTGTTGCTGAAGGCACCTTCAAGCAGAGTGGTGGCCGTCAGTTCCTTTATGCACAAGGCGGTTCGCGGCATCAGTGAGACCGACCTGCGACAGCCTCAGAGCAGCTACAGCAAGTGGGTCGCGTACAGCAAGTCCAAGCTCGCCAACGTGCTCTTCATGCTCGAGCTCGACCGCCGCGCACGAGCCGCCGGGTCGAACCTGCTGAGCGTCGGTGCCCATCCCGGGTACGCCGCCACGCATCTGCAGGCGGCCGGGCCGGAGCTCGCCGGGCGACTGCGACAGGCCCGCGTATGGACGGGCGTCACCAAGCTCGTCGCGCAGTCCGCCGCGGCCGGCGCCTGGCCGATCCTGTTCGCCGCGACCGACCCGGACGTCCGACCAGGCGCCTACTACGGTCCGGCCTTCTTCGAATACCGCGGTACGCCGACGGTCGTCCTGCCGACCCGGATGGCACAGGATCCGGAGCTGGCGCAGTGGCTCTGGTCGTGGTCGGTCGAGGCAACCGGGGTCGATCCGACACTCAACGTGCCGAGGTAGTGACACACCGGCAACTTTGTGGTTACCCTCCGGTAATCCCGAGCCGGAGGTCCCGCCCGTGCGCAGAATCGCAGCCGCCCTTGCCGTCGTCCTGACCCTGCTCACCATCGGCCCGGCCGTTGACGCCAACGCGGATCAAGCCGGGTTCAGTACGTCGTACCAGCGCATCCCCGGCGCCGGCGGGATCGAGCTCGGCGCCGTCGTACTCACCCCGACCGGCCAAGGCGACGGGCCGTTCCCGCTCGTGGTGATGCCGTCGAGCTGGGGTGTGCCGAATGCCGAGTACGTCGGTCAGGGCGCGAAGCTGGCCACGGCCGGATTCGAGGTCATCTCGTACTCGAGCCGCGGCTTCTGGGACTCCGGCGGTCTCATCGACATCGCCGGTCCGCCGACAGTTGCCGATGTCACCGAAGTGATCGACTGGGCCGGCCAGCACACGCCGGCCGACACCCGTAAGGTCGCCGCCGTTGGGATCTCCTACGGCGCCGGCACCTCGCTGCTCGCGAGTGCGCAAGACCCGCGGATCAAGGCGGTCGGCGCACTCAGCGGCTGGGCTGATTTGATTGCCTCGCTCAACCCGAACGAGACGGTCTCCCTCCAGGCCGCCGCCGCTCTGCTTGCCCTGGGCAACGTCACCGGTCGGCCCGGTCCGGAGATGGAGTCCTTGCAGACGAAGTTCCTGACCGGCGATTTCGACGGTGCGATAGCGCA
>DASXRB010000537.1:0-4688 GCA_036506875.1 Kribbellaceae bacterium
GGGATCCAGCCGGTTCCGCCAGACGACCGCGCCCGGAAGCCGCGCCGGCCGCTCGTCGTACATGCTCCGCAGTATTCCCGCCCCCACCGACACCCGCACCGCGACGCCGCCCAGCGGCGCCGGACACCGTCGCCAGACCTACTTCGTGGCGGTGAAGGTCTTGGTGATGGTGTTGCCCGGGTTTCCGGCCAGGTCGTACAGGCGGAAGGTGTAGGACACCGTGACCGTGCTGGCGTCGACCGAGAAGGCCGATATGGAGCCGTTCGCGTTCACGGTCGGGCCCTGGTAGACGTTCCCCGGGTGCGGGCCGGCCTGCTCGGTCGCGGTCACCGTCAGGGTGCCGTCCGACGATCCGAAGTTGACGGTGCCGTTGCCGGCGCTGACCTGGTCGGCGACCGCACCGGTGTTGTCGATGTAGCTGAACTTGTTCGCCGCTGTGCTGAACGTGCCGGTCGGGGCCGCGGTGTCCTTCGGGGTCGACCCGGTCCGGATCCCCGACGTGTTGCCGGCCTCGTCGGTCGCGGTGGCCTGGAGGCCGACCGTGCCGTCGGCCAGGGACGAGGTGTTGATGCCGGCCAGCGTCACGCTGCCGCCCGGGTTGCTCGACGTACGGGTCGCGGTGACGGTGCCGCCGGAGGTCAGGGTGACGGAGATCGTGTCGGTGGCCGAGTTCGCGGCTCCCGCCGGGATCGTGACGGCGTAGTTCACCGAGCTCACGTTCGCGAGGTTGATGTACGCGCTGCCCGCGCCACCGCCGTTCGCGATCGCGACCGAGGTCGGCATGTCCGGCGCGACCGTGTCCTTCACCGAGCTCCCGGTCAGGACGGCGGAGTCGTTGCCCGCGACATCCTTCGCGACAGCCGTCCAGCCGACCGAGCCGTCGGCCAGGGAGGTCAGGTCGAGCGTCGTGCTCCACGACGAGGCTCCCGCCGCGATCGCGACCGTCTTGGTGACCGTCGCTGCGTTGTGGTCGGTCGCGACCACCGTGACGGTGGAGGTGTTCGCCTCCGTGATGCCTCCGCTGACCGGAACCGCCGCCCGGCCCGCGAGGTTGACCCACGCCGGCACGGTCAGCCCGGACAGCACCGGCGCCGTCGTGTCGATCCGCACGGTCTGCGTCTGCGGCGCGCTGCTGTTGCCCGCGGCATCGGTCGCGAAGAAGTTCACCGTGTGGTCGCCGTCGCCGCTCACCGGGACGGACGCGCTCGACGCGGCAACCACGCTGTGCGCGCCGGAGTCGACCCAGTAGGTGATGGACGCGACCCCCGAGCCGCCCGCCTCGTCGGCCGCCGACAGCGAGACCGTGACCGGGCTCGTGCTGTTGTACCCGTTGCCGTTCGGCGCCGGCGACACCGACGTGACCGACACGCTGGGAGCGGTCGAGTCCGTGCTGGCCGCACTACTGCGCGCGCTCTCCGTGCCGGACCACGAGGCCAGCTGCGGGGTGTCGGTGTAGTACCAGGTCCCGCCCGGCACACCCGAGTCGGCGCAGCTCACCGTCGTACCGGAACCGGAGCAGGTGAAGCTCGCGACCGGGGTGGTCGCGGTGGCCGAGTCGTACCGGCGGACCAGGTAGCCGGTGACGTTCCGACCGCTGGTCGTGGCCACCCGGTCGAAGCTCACGGTGATCTGTGACGGGCCGGTGACCGCGGCCACCGGCGTGGCGCCGGCGGGCAGGGAGTCGGCCCGGGCGGCGGCGTCGTTGCTGCTGTCGGTGGACTGCCAGTAGGCGTACGCGACGCCGCCGCCGAGGCCGCCCGCGACGAGCAGCGCGCCGGCGATCCACGGGGTACGGCGAACAGCCTGCCGCAGCAGGCGGGTGGCGGACACGGGCGAGGTAGTCATCGGCGCACCGTCAAGGTCACTGGGATGTGGAAGGTCGCGCCCTGGCAGGCCGACGGGGACGAGAGGCTCATGCTCGCGGCGTTCGCGAGGTGGACGAGCTGGGTCGAGTCCGCCGCTACCGCGATCCCGGTCGGGCTGGCGGGCGCGGTGAAGGTCACGCCGGTGCAGCCGGCGTGACCCGCGTCCGCGGTGACCGTGCCGTTCGGGGTCACGCTGTAGATCTCGACGGACGCGGTGTTCGGGTTGTGCACGCGCAGCACCACGTCGGCGCTGCCACCCGGCACCAGGGTGCCGTCCGCGGTGTCGCCGGCGACGAGCGCGTCGATCGTCACGGTCTGCAGCGTGCCGTTCGCGGCGGCACCGGCACCGGAGCCGCCGGCCGACCAGTAGGCGAAGGCGGTACCGCCGGCCAGCGCGGCCGCGGTGACGGCCGCCGCGGCGCTCCAGCGGGTACGACGCAACCAGGTCATCGTCATCAGCTCCCGTAGCCGGCGCCGGTGTAGGCGAGCGTGAGGGTGGCGCCCTTGCAGCCGTCCTGATTGACCGGGCGGTCCAGCATCGTGATCCGCGGCCACGCCGATGACGCCACGCCCAGGCCGGACAGCGAGGCGCTGCCGTTGGCGGGGACCGTCAGCGGGTACGGCCCGGTGTACTGCACGACCGCGTAGTCGCTCGGGTCGCAGGGCAGCGTGGCGCCGGCCGCACGGGTGACGTGGTCGATGGTCACACCCAGGTTCGACACCGAGAGCGCCTTCTTGTTCGGGTTGGTCAGGGTCAGGTCGAGCGGCCGCGAGACGCCGGGAGCGAGCCCGGTCAGGCTGCCGCTGATCGTGAACGGCCGGGTGCTGGAGTCGACCACCAGCTGCACGCCGGCGTAGGCGTAGCGGGTGGTGCCGCCCGGGTCGCGGCCCGAGCCGACGAGATAGAGGGTGTACGTGCCGTCCGGGGTGCTGCCGGACGTGGCCACCTCGAGCGCGGAGGTGTTGCCGGTCGTGGGGTTCGGCGTGAAGGTCGCGGTGGCGCCGGCCGGCAGCCCGCCGTACACGGCGAACGTGACCGGGCCCGGCAGGTTGGTCCGGGTCAGCTGGACGGTGTACGACGCGGTGGAGCCCGGGCCGAGCGTGACGGTCGCGGGCGTCGCCGTCATCGCCAGCGCGCTGGAGACCGGGTAGTTCACGGTCAGGCCCGCGGTCACGGTGCCCTTCACCTTGCCGCTGGTGCCGGTGATCGTCAGCGTGTACGAGCCGACCGGAGTGCTCGACGTCGTCGTCACCGTCATCGTCGAGCTAGCCGTCGCGCCCGAGGCCAGCGTCACCCACGCCGGCGCGAAACCCGCGGTGGCTCCGGTGGGCAGGCCGCTCGCGGTGAGCCCTACCGTGCCGGTGAAACCGTTACTCGACGTGACGAAAACCGTGTACGACGTCGACTGGCCGCGCGCGACGGACTGGCTCGCCGGGGACACCTGCAGGGTGATCGCGGGCTTCGGAGCCTGCGTCGCGGCATAGGTCGCGCCCGCGGCGCCGGCCAGGACGAGCAGTCCCGCCAGCAGGACCCGGGGCACGGTCCGGACCGACCGGAATGCCGCGGCAATGACCCTGCTCGGCAACGACATCGTCGTATTCCTTTCGATCGGTCCGGGGTTTTCGTGTGCTTTGAATTGCGTCGTGGAAATGCCGCGCTGGTAGGTCCGGGCCGTGTCGCCCGGACCACCTGCGCCGGCTGGCTCAGTTGCTGCTGAGGGTCAGGGTGACGGTCGCGCCCTTGCAGGCGTCCTGGTTCTGGGCGGTGTCGTGGAAGGTCAGCGTGCCGGTGCCGCCGAGGGCGAAGGCCGACGCGCCGGCGGGGACCTGGGTGTCCGACACGACCGGGTCGATCGTGAAGTCGGCGGGCAGGCAGCCGGCGACGCTCGTGCTGACGACGTGCGAGATGGTTCCGACCCACAGGCTTGAGGTTCCGGCGTTGTCGGCGGTGTAGCTGACGGTGCGGGTCTCGCCGGGAGCGACACCCGGGGCGAAGCTGGCGTGCAGCACCAGCGTGCCGTTCGACGTGGCGTTGGCGGCGCTGCCGGAACCGGAACCGGTGGTGGTCCAGTACGCGTACGCGGCACCGCCGCCGACGGCGAGCAGGGCGGTCGCGGCGATGACGGCGACCCGCTTCTTGGAGTTGAACTTCGGCATGGCAAATCCCCCTTGGGAAAATGGATTCTCGAAACGCCGCCGTCATCGGCGACGGGAATGACGATGCGCACCGGGCAAACGACGTGTCAACCCGATCACGGCTATTCCGGCGAAGTGCACCTGATCGGCTGACGGGAGATCTCCCGGGGCCACACCGTGTCGTCCGATCGGCCGACATCCCTGTCGTCCGATCGGACTCCCTGTCGGTGGTTCGGCCCCTCCCTTGTCGACACCCTAGGGAGCCGATGTCGACCTTTCACCCGCTGTAGCGGGGTCGCCGACTCCTCCAGTCTCTTGTCACCGAGGGCAATCGGCTCTCGACCGACAACCGCGAGGAGGTGCCCGATGATCGTCGTCTGCGAACCCGACCAGCCGTACGCCGGCCTGCTCGGAGCCGAGCTCGGCGGCGACGTCCGCATCGTCACCTCGCTGTCCGCGGCCGAGGACGCCTGCGACGGCGACACCGTGCTGGTGCTCGGCCCCGGAATCGACCTGAACCTGGCGCTCGACTTCATCGCGCACGCCCTGCGCCCGGACCTGCAGATCGTGTTGGTCCGGC
Source organism: Kribbellaceae bacterium (assembly GCA_036506875.1). Classification (GTDB taxonomy): domain Bacteria; phylum Actinomycetota; class Actinomycetes; order Propionibacteriales; family Kribbellaceae; genus DASRHY01. The sequence goes on from DASXRB010000537.1 coordinate 4,582, forward strand.
ACGAGTCGGCGCTCGGCCTCGTCACCCGCGGCCTGGCCGCCGGCGCCCGGGAGGTCGTTGCCAGCAGCAACATCACCTCCGTCGTCGACGCGGTCCGCCGGCTGGTC
>DASXRB010000538.1:0-1759 GCA_036506875.1 Kribbellaceae bacterium
CTCGTGCCAGCCGGCTGCATCGAGTGCCACGGCAACCACCTGCCGGTCGGGACGGACACGCTCATCGCCGAGGCCGTCGCACGGGGGGTCGCCGAACGGCTCGACGGCGTCGTCGCGCCGACGATCGACTACGGCCCGACCGGCTATGCCGTCAGCGGGCCGGAGCGTGGCACGGTCGACGTCGCCGCGGAGGCCTTCTACGGCTACGCGAAGGCCGTCCTGGACGGCCTGGTCCGCCTCGGCTTCCGGGCGGTCTTCGTCGTCGTCCACCACCAGGGCCCCGACGGTCCGGAGGCCTCCGCCTTCCACCTGGCCGGCGCGGCGCTGTTCAACGAGCTGCACCTGAGCCGCGGTCCGGGCTGGTGGGGCGAGCGCCGGCCGGAGCCAGCGCCGGTCGTTCGGGTCGTGCCGACGATCCTTCCCGACGTCGCCGCGCAGGTGCGGGGCGACCACGCCGGCCGGACCGAGACGTCTCTTCTGCTCGCGCTCGCGCCCGACCACGTCGACCTGGGGACGCTGCGGCGCGACGACTTCTGGTACGCCTGGAGCCCCGGCCGCGAGAGCCGGGACGGCACGGCCGAGCACGGGCGCACGCTGCTGGGGCTCATGGTCGAGAGCGTCGCCGGCGAGATCGCCCGGTCGCTGCCCGCGGTCGGTGGAGGTACAGAGCGGTGAGCTGTCAGGGGGCAGAAATCGGTCCGCCTACGCCGCACGCTCGTACGCGTGGTGGAGTCCCCCGAGGACGGGGCTGGCACGGATCGGACCGTGCCGGAGACGAGTGGCCGCGAGAGGCGTGTCGAGCGAGAGCGCACGGTGTGGCCGGTTGGCGTTGTAGTAGGCGGTGAACTCCGCCAGCACCGACCGGAGGTGGCGCTCGCTGAGCACGATCAGATGGTCCAAACACTCCCGGCGGAGGGTCCCGACCAGCCGCTCCGCGATCGCGTTCGCCCGCGGCGTCCGCACCGGCGTCAGGACCGTCTCCACGCCAATTCCCCGCGCACGCTGGACGAAGTCGCGCCCGTAGACGGCGTCGCGGTCGCGCACCAGGTACCGGGGCACGCGGCCCCAGGGCGTGGCCTGCAGCAGCTGACGCCACACCCAGGCGGCCGTCGGGTTCGCCGTCACGTTGAGGTGCACCAGTTCGCGGCGGCCGTGCGCGACGAACAGCAGGACGTACAGCGTCCGGAAGGTCAGCGTCTGGACGGTGAACAGGTCCGCCGCCCAGATCCGAGGGCGGTGGTTGGCGAGGAACGTCCGCCAGGTCTGGGTCGGCCAACGCGGTGCCGGGCACCCGCGGTACCGCCGGATCGACCGCTTGCTGACGACGATCCCGAGCTTCAGGAGCTCGCCCCGGATGCGCTCGGCGCCCCAGAGGCAGTTCTCCCGCGCCATCGTGGCGATCAGCGCGCGCACCTCCGGGCTCAGGCGCGGCCGGCCGAGCGGCCGATGGGAGCGCCACCACCAGAGCAGGCGCCAGCCGCGGCGGTGCCACGCCACGACGGTCTCGGGCCGCACCATCACCAGGTGCCGCCGCCAGTCGCGCACGACGCGGCGGACGAGGACCCACAGCAGCTTGTCTCGACGAAGGATCGTCGGTCGCGACCGGGGCCGGAGCGCGACCGCGAGCTGGTGGCGCAACAGAAGGTCCTCGACGGCCAGGTCGCGGCGGCTGCGCAGAGCCGCGACAAGCAGGCCGAACAGGAGCGCGAGCAGTTCGATCACAGTCGAAGAGGATGAACGATTGTGGGGAACGCCGCGG
>DASXRB010000539.1:0-1569 GCA_036506875.1 Kribbellaceae bacterium
CCCGCATCGGCCGGCGAGGATCGCTCGCCAGGATCTCGGCCACCGCCTCCCGCACGCGAGCCGACCTGATCGCCTGCGGGCTTCCGCCGCCGTGCACCAGGGCAGGTCAGGTCACCCGGCGAGCACCAGCGCTTGCACCGCTCGCCGCTGCGGGACACGGCCCGGCACTGCACCCGCCTATAGGCGGCCTTGCCTTCGACGTGGTACCAGACCGGTTACAGCGAGGGGACAGGCGCCTCACGCGTGGGCCGGAGTGCTACCACTTCGCAGGTCACGACCGCGGACCCGCCCGGCGCACAAGCGAGGGCACCGAATCCCCGCGTCTATCGTGCACCGACGATGGGTACGCCGAAACCCCCAGCTTTGCAGATCCGGCAGATCCGGCGCTTGCCTCGGCTTCATGCGGGTTCGATGCCGTGGCTGGTGAGCCATTCGGTTGGGTCTCCGCCGTGGCGGTCGGCGATCTGCTCCAGGTAGCGGCCTGGCCAGTCGATCGGCCGGTTTTTGATCTTCCATCGGAGCCACCCTTCGTACAGCGCGGTCGTGGCGTACCGGCCGGATTCCCACGGGTGGGTCAGCTCGACGACGTCGCTGCCGATCAGCGCGACGAACCGGTCTCGGTCTTCGACGCGGTAGTTGACGAAGTAATGATCTTCGTGTGAACCTTCGGCGCTCGCGTCAGCGAGCCGAACCGGAGGTTCGCTACTCTCCACTACTCCTTCTTTCGTGTCCGTCTTTCTTGTACGTCTTTCTTTAAGGTCGCAGGTTTCCGAGTCGCGGTTTTCCGAGTCGCGGTTTTGTGCACTGGCACCGGCCTGCGGGTTTACCGGCCGCTCGTAGACCACGGCGTCGCTTGACCACCGGCCGGTCTTCGGGTCGCGGAGCTTGCGGCGGACCAGGTAGCCGAGCAGCTCCATCTCGTTCAGCGCGGCGAGCACGGCCCGCTCGCCCTCCCGGCAGTGCCGGCTGAGCTTGCGGTGGTCGGTCGTCCAGCCGGGCGGCATCGACAGCAGGTAGACCAGCAGGCCGCGTGCGCGGAAGCTCAGGCGCTCGTCCCGGACGGTGAGGTTGTCGACGACGGTGAACTGGTCCCGCCGCCGCGACCGGACGATCCTCACGGCGCGCCGCCGACCATTCGGGTGAGCACCTGCCGTTCGGACTGCTCGGCGATGCGAGTAAGCCGCAGCTTCTCCTGGTCGATGAGCACGGTGATGGCGCCCTCGACGAGCCGCCGCAGCGTCGATGCGGGGACGGCGTCGACCTCGACCGACCCGCCGGCGAACTCGCGAGCGCGCGGGTCGGCGGTCTTGGTGGGCCGGGTCGGCAGGTCCCACTCCGTGACCTGTACCGGGGTGACCGCGAGCCGCCGGAACACGGCCAGCGGATCGTCAGGACCGAGGTCGTGGCGGCAGAAACCGCGCGTCTTGTCGACGAAGTCGCGCCATGCGTCCAGGCCGCTTGGGTCGTGGTCGCCGAGCTGGTACACGAACGTGTGCTTGCCGGCCCTGGCGTTGCCGAGGATCTGCGCGGCCATCGTGTGCGCGAACGTTTCGGACGCGTATCCGCGCA
>DASXRB010000540.1:0-9780 GCA_036506875.1 Kribbellaceae bacterium
TCGGGCCCTTGTGACCATCCGGTCGCGAGGGCCCGACGCGTGAGAGCATGTGCGCCATGAGCGACCAGGTGCCGGACGGGTTGCCGCGGCCGCCACGCCGGGTTCCGCCTGGGGCGGACTCGGGCATCCCGCGCACCGTGATCGAGGCCCGGCAGGCGGCGGTGCGGGTCGCGAGGCCGCCGCGGGCGTGGTACCTGGTGCCGCTGATGATCGTCGTGATCGCCGCCGGGGCCGGCGCCGGCTGGGCGGTCCGCGAGCGCGGCGACCTCTTCGGCCCCGGCCCGGGCACCGGTACGACGACCGGCTCGCTCGACCTGAAGGCGATCCGCCGGCAGGCCGGACCCGCGGTGGTGCGGGTCCACGCATCGACCTGTTCGGGCACCGGTCTGGCCACCGGCCTGCTGATCGGCGACGACCGGGTGCTGACCGTGATGCCCGCGGTCCGCGGCTCCGCCGGAGCCGCGATCGAGACCGCTGACGGCCGGGTGCGGCCCGCGACCGTGGGGGTCGACCCCGCGACCGGCCTCGCGGTGCTCTCGCTGAGCGGCGACCCGCTCGGCGTCAAACCGCTCCAGGTCGCGTCCGGGACCCCGTCGGACGGTCTCGACGTGCCGGTGATCGGTTTCGACGGCGCTACCCAGACCGCCGACCCGCACGCGATCGTCCAACCGTCTCCGGGCGCGGACCTGAACGGCGTCACCGGACTGCTGCCGGCCTCCGCGGCGGGCTCCGCGGTGCTGGACCGCGGTGGCCGGCTCATCGGCATCGTGACATCGGCCGGGGCGGCGGGTGCCCGCGCCGTGGGGCTCTCGGTGCTGCGCGAGTACGCCGCGAACACCAGGATCCCGGACGTCGACAAGGCGTCCTGCCGGGAGGCGAAGGGTCCGCAGACCCCCGTCGTACCACGTCTCGACGGACCGACCGGCGCGCTCGCCAAGGAGGTCCAGGAACTGCTGGGGACGTTCCTGACCGCGGTCAACCGGCACGACGGGCAAGCGGTTCTCGACGCGACCACCGGCCGGCTGGCGGACCGTACCCCGCGCGATTACGAGGAGCAGTACCGCAACGAGGCCAACTTCGGCGCCGTCATCCGCAGCGTCCAGCAGGACGGCGACGGGGCGCAGGCCGTCATGACCTTCACCGTCCTGCAGGCCCCCAAGGCGAAGATCCCGTACCGGTGTGTGCGGTACGCCGTTCGCTACTTCCTGGTCCGCGACGGCGGCGAGCTGCGGGTCGAGTGGGTCAGCACCGCCCGCTCCACCGAGCAGTCGTGGCTCCCGTGCGGGTCTGACTGATGAGCCCCTCCGCCGCCGCGCTCCGCCGACCCGGTACGCTGGTCGCCAGCGGGCACAGCGCGGTGCTCTGAACTCTGTCGAGCTTCTACCGCCCTGACTGCCGAAGGACGTCACATGACCTCACCTGTCACCGCCCGCCCCGTCGTACTCATCGCCGAGGAGCTGTCCCCGGCGACCGTCGAGGCGCTCGGTCCCGACTTCGAGATCCGCACAACCGACGGCGCCGACCGCGCGCAGCTGCTGGAGGCGATCGCCGACGTCGACGCCATCCTGGTCCGCTCCGCGACCAAGGTGGACGCTGAGGCGCTCGCCGCCGCCAGGCGGCTGAAGGTCGTGGCCCGTGCCGGGGTCGGCCTGGACAACGTCGACGTGAAGGCCGCCACCCAGGCCGGCGTGATGGTCGTCAACGCGCCGACCTCGAACATCGTCAGCGCCGCCGAACTCGCCGTCGCGCTGCTGCTGGCCACCGCGAGAAGGGTCCCGGCCGCGGACAAGTCGCTCAAGGGCGGCCAGTGGAAGCGCAGCAAGTACACCGGCGTCGAGCTGTACGAGAAGACCGTCGGCATCGTCGGCCTCGGCCGGATCGGCATCCTCGTCGCGCAGCGGCTGGCCGCGTTCGGCATGAACGTCATCGCCTACGACCCGTACGTGCAGGCCGGCCGGGCCGCGCAGATGGGCGTGCGGCTGGCGTCGCTCGACGAGCTGCTCCAGGTCAGCGACTTCATCTCCGTGCACCTGCCGAAGACGCCGGAGACGCTCGGCCTGATCGGCGACGAGGAGCTGCACAAGGTCAAGCCGACGGTGATCGTCGTGAACGCGGCCCGCGGCGGCATCGTCGACGAGCACGCGCTCTACACGGCACTGAAGGAGGGCCGGGTGGCCGGCGCCGGCGTGGACGTGTTCGCGTCCGAGCCGTGCACCGACTCGCCGCTGTTCGAATTCGAGAACGTCGTCGCCACCCCGCACCTGGGCGCCTCGACCGACGAGGCGCAGGAGAAGGCCGGGATCGCGGTGGCCAAGTCCGTCCGGCTCGCACTGGCGGGCGAGCTGGTGCCGGACGCGGTCAACGTGCAGGGCGGCGTCATCGCCGAGGACGTCCGGCCCGGCATCGCGCTCACCGAGAAGCTCGGCCGGATCTTCACCGCGCTGGCCGGCGGCGTCGCGCAGCAGCTCGACGTCGAGGTGCGCGGCGAGATCACCCAGTACGACGTGAAGGTGCTGGAGCTGGCCGCGCTCAAGGGTGTGTTCGCCGACGTCGTCGAGGAGAACGTGTCCTACGTCAACGCCCCGCTGCTCGCCGCCGAGCGCGGAGTCGAGGTGCGGCTGGTCACCGACCACGAGAGCCCGGAGTACCGCAACCTGATCACGCTGCGCGGCACCCTCGCCGACGGCGAGCAGGTCTCGGTCTCCGGCACCCTGGTCGGCGTCAAGCAGTCCCAGCGGCTGGTCGAGGTGGACGGCTTCGACGTCGAGGTCGAGCTGACCGAGCACCTGGCGTTCTTCACGTACGTCGACCGGCCGGGCATCGTCGGCCAGGTCGGCCGCATCCTGGGCGACGCGGACGTGAACATCGCCGGCATGCAGGTCAGCCGCGACCGCAAGGGCGGCAAGGCCCTGGTCGCCCTGTCCGTCGACTCCACGATCCCGCCGGCCGTCCTCGCCGACATCGCCGAAACCGTCCAGGCCGACACCGCGAGGACCGTCGACCTCGAGGACTGACCCGCCACCGCGGCGGTGGCTCAGTGGCGGGTGGCTCAGCGGCGCGTCGCCAGCAACACCGACGCGTCGGACGCCACCATCACCTCGACCGTGGTGAACCGGGGGTCGGTGAGCCACTCCTGGCGCAGGGTGTCGACCCGCCCTTCGTACATCGGCGGCCACCCCGGCGACGGCGTGAAGTCGTCGAGTACGACGAACCCACCCGGCTCGACCGCCTCGGCGACGACGTCGCGGCCGGAGAGCTTGGCCTCGCGGGCGTCGACGAACAACAGCGCGAACGGGCCGCGCTCGATCAGCGCCGTCCAGTCCGCCTCCAGCACCTCGATCGCGTCGTCGCCGGCGAACAGGTCCGCGACGGCCTTCGCCAGTTCCGGGTCCCGCTCGGCGGTCACGATGTGACTGCCCTCGGCGGCGCCGCTGCGCAGCCAGGCGGACCCGACACCGCAACCGGTGCCGAGCTCACCGAGAATGCCGCGCCGGGACGCGGCCAGGGTGGCCAGCAGCCGGCCGGTCTCGCTGCGGGTGGAGCTGACGAATCCTCGCCGGCCGGACAGGCTCAGGGCCGCGGACACCAGCGGCGGAAGTTCTGGGGGCGCACTCACGGCCCGACACTCTCACAACCGAGGTGCATCACGAGTGCACGAATGCCCGGACTCTGAGACTGCCTGCCCGAATGCTGGCGGACACCGAGTAACCAGGAGTAGCCTCGGGCGCATCATGCAGTTCCGGGTACGCATTCTTCGCTGCCGCGCCGGGGTCCGCTGAGGCCGACACCCCGGTGCGGGTTTCGGCGTACTCCGCCACTCGCGTCGGCCGGACCAGTCACCACAGCGGCAAGAACAGCGAAGAAACCCAGGAGAACAGCATGTATGACATGTATCCGGCATCGTGGCGCGTCGTCGACGACTCCGAGCGCAGGGCGCACCGGCACCGCCGTACCGACCGCGAGGCCGACCGCGAGGCGACGCAGGCGCGGGCCGTCCAGGCCGGCATGAACCGCCGTGACAACGGGGGAGAACCCACCCAGTGAGCAACCAGTCCTTCACCCTGGCCGTCGTCGGTGGCGACGGGATCGGTCCCGAGGTCACCGCCGAGGCGCTCAAGGTCCTCGACGCGGTCGCGGCCACGCAGGGCGTGACGTTCGGCAGGACCGAGTACGACCTCGGCGCCCGGCGCTGGCACGCCACCGGCGAGACGCTGCCGGACAGCGTGCTGGACGAGATCCGCGGGCACGACGCGATCCTGCTCGGTGCCGTCGGCGACCCCGCGGTGCCGTCCGGGGTGCTGGAGCGCGGGCTGCTGCTCAAGCTGCGGTTCGCCCTGGACCACTACGTGAACCTGCGGCCGGCGCGGATCTACCCGTCGGCCGGGTCGCCGCTGGCCGACCCGGGTGAGGTCGACTTCGTCGTCGTCCGGGAAGGTACCGAGGGGCCCTATGTCGGGAACGGCGGCGCGCTGCGGGTGGGCACGCCGTACGAGATCGCGACCGAGGTCAGCGTCAACACGGCGTACGGCGTGGAGCGCGTGGTGCGCGACGCCTTCGCCCGCGCGCAGGCCCGGCCGCGGCGCAAGCTCACGCTGGTGCACAAGAACAACGTGCTCGTGCACGCCGGGCACCTGTGGAGCCGGACCGTGGACGCGGTGGCGCGGGAGTTCCCGGACGTCGCCGTCGACTACCTGCACGTGGACGCGGCGACGATCTTCATGGTCACCGACCCGTCCCGGTTCGACGTCATCGTCACCGACAACCTGTTCGGCGACATCATCACCGACCTCGCCGCCGCGATCACCGGCGGTATCGGGCTGGCCGCGAGCGGGAACATCAACCCGGAGCGGACCGCGCCGAGCATGTTCGAGCCGGTGCACGGCTCCGCGCCGGACATCGCGGGGCAGCAGAAGGCGGACCCGACCGCGGCGATCCTGTCGGCGGCGATGCTGTGCGAGCACCTCGGCCTGACCGGCGCCGCGACCGCCATCACCGGTGCCGTCGCCGCCGACCTGGAGGAGCGCGGCACGACCCCGCGCACCACCTCGCAGGTCGGCGACGCGATCGCCAAACGCGCGGCAGGCTGAGGAGATGGCGGGAAACCCGGCACCGGGTTACGGTGCGGTCATGAGCGCCGATCTGAAGTTCACCGTTGAGCCATCCACCCATCCGGCCAGCGACGACCAGCGCGCCGAGATCCTGGCGAACCCGGGATTCGGTCAGAAGTTCACCGACCACATGGCCATCGCCACGTGGACCGCGGACTCCGGCTGGCATGACGCCAAGATCACCGCCTTCGGCCCGCTGCAGCTGTCGCCGGCCACCGCGGTGTTCCACTACGCACAGGAGATCTTCGAGGGACTGAAGGCCTACCGGCACCCGGACGGCTCCGTCTGGGCCTTCCGCCCGCAGGCCAACGCCGCGCGGTTCGCCCGGTCCGCGAAGCGGCTGGCACTGCCGCCGCTGCCGGACCAGTCGTTCCTGGACGCGATCAGCGAGCTGGTCACGATCGACCAGGCCTGGGTGCCGAGCGGCGGCGAGACGTCGCTCTACCTGCGGCCGTTCATGTTCGGGTCCGACCCGTTCCTCGGCGTCCGGCCGTCCAGCCACGTGACGTTCTGCACGATCGCGTCGCCGGCCGGCTCGTACTTCCCGAGCGGCGTGAAGCCGGTGCGGATCTGGCTGAGCGAGGAGTACACCCGCGCGGCCCCCGGTGGCACCGGCGCGGCGAAGTGCGGCGGCAACTACGCCGCGTCGCTGATCGCCCAGGCGGAGGCCGCCGAGAACGGCTGCGACCAGGTCGCGTTCCTCGACGCCGTCGAGCGGAAGTGGATCGAGGAGCTCGGCGGGATGAACCTCTACTTCGTGCTCGACGACGGCAACGTGGTCACCCCGGAGCTGACCGGCTCGATCCTCGAGGGCGTCACCCGCGACTCGATCCTGAAGCTGGTCACCGACCTCGGGTACCACGTCACCGAGCGGAAGATCGCGATCGACGAGTGGCGCGACGGCGCCGCGTCCGGCAAGGTCCGCGAGGTCTTCGCCTGCGGGACCGCGGCGGTGATCACCCCGGTCGCCGCGCTGAAGTGGCACGGTGGCGAGGTCACCGTCGCCGACGGCGAGCCCGGCCCGGTCACCAGCTCCGTCCGCACCGCCCTCCTGGACGTCCAGTACGGCCGCGCCGCCGACACCCACGGCTGGATGACCCGCATCTGCTGACGTCGTACGACGACGAACCGGAACGTCGCCCCGGGCGCCCGATCGTCCGGGGCGGCGTTCCGTCCGCCTCGAAGAGGACTCCTGACGGCTCCGCAGTACTGCTCGCCGTACCGGATGTTCGAGTGCCGAGACGTTTTCCGGCTGGCGCAGCCCTGTGTGGCACACTCGAAAGCGCCATGACGAACCAGCAGGTCATCATTAGCTAGGCGCGCTCGGACAAGCACCACCCTGAGCGCGCAGACCTCTCGCACCTTGCGGGAGGTTTTTTGTTTGCCCCCGACAACGAGAAAAGACCTGCGACACCCGCGGAAGAAGGACGACCGTGACCGACGCCTTCCACGTCTACGACACCACGCTGCGCGACGGCGCCCAGCAGGAGGGGCTCAACCTCTCCGTGGCCGACAAGCTCGCCATCGCGCGGCACCTGGACGACCTCGGTGTCGGCTTCATCGAGGGCGGCTGGCCGGGCGCCGTCCCGAAGGACACCGAGTTCTTCGCGCGCGCCCGCACCGAGCTGGACCTGAAGAACGCGACCTTCGCCGCCTTCGGCGCCACCCGCCGGCCCGGTACGACGGCCGCCGCCGACCCGCTCGTCGCCGCACTGCGCGAGTCCGGTGCCGGCGTCGTCACACTCGTTGCCAAGAGCCACGACCAGCACGTGCTGCGCGCGCTGCGCACCACGCTCGACGAGAACCTGTCGATGGTCGCCGACACCGTGCGGCACCTGCGTGACAACGGCCAGCGGGTGTTCCTGGACGCCGAGCACTTCTTCGACGGCTACCGCTCCAACCGGGCCTACGCCCTGGAGGTGGTACGACGGGCCGCCGAGGCCGGCGCCGAGGTCGTCGCCCTGTGCGACACGAACGGCGGGACCCTGCCCCGCGAGCTGCAGGACGTCGTCCACGACGTGCTGTCGTCCACCGGCGCGCGGCTCGGCATCCACTGCCACAACGACACCGGCTGCGCGGTCGCCAACTCGCTGGCCGCCGTCGAGGCCGGCGTCACGCACGTACAGGGCACCATCAACGGGTACGGCGAACGCACCGGCAACGCCGACCTGGTCGCCGTGGTGGCGAACCTGGAGCTCAAGCGCGGCCAGTCGCTGCTGCCCGACGGGAAGTTGTCGGAGGCAACGAGGATCGCGCACGCCATCGCCGAGGTGACGAACGTGCCTCCGTCGAACCGGCAGCCGTACGTCGGGGTCTCGGCCTTCGCGCACAAGGCCGGGCTGCACGCGTCGGCGATCAAGGTGGACCCGGATCTCTACCAGCACACCGATCCGGCGCTGGTCGGCAACGACATGCGGATGCTGGTCTCGGAGATGGCCGGCCGGGCCAGCGTGGAGCTGAAGGGGCGCGAGCTCGGGTTCGACCTGTCCGACAAGGAGCTCGTCGGCCGGGTCACCGACCGGGTCAAGACGATGGAGGCGCAGGGCTACACGTTCGAGGCCGCCGACGCCTCCTTCGAGCTGCTGCTCACCGAGGAGGTGTCCGGGGCGCGTCCGCGGTTCTTCGACGTCGAGTCCTGGCGGGTGATCACCGAGTCCCGCGCGGACGGCGAGGCGGTCTCGGAGTCCACCGTGAAACTGGTCGCCGGGGGAGAGCGCGAGGTCGTCACCGGCGAGGGCAACGGCCCGGTCAACGCCCTCGACCACGCGCTGCGGACCGCGATCGAGCGGGCCTACCCGGTGGTGAGCAAGTTCGACCTGATCGACTACAAGGTCCGCATCCTCGACCAGGGCCACGGCACCGACGCGGTGATCCGGGTACTGATCGAGACCGCCGACGGCGAAGGCTCCTGGGTCACCGTGGGCGTCGGCCACAACATCGTCGAGGCCTCCTGGGAGGCCCTCGTCGACGGCGTCACCTTCGGCCTCCTCCGCCACGGCGAGGTCCCGCGATGACCACCGTCCTCACGGAAGCGCCGCGCCCGGCACGGTCCGGCTCGGATCATTCGTCGCGTGCGATCACGACCGTCTACACGGCCCGCGTCACCGAGGTCGACGGCCTGCTGGCCCGCGTCGCCGTCCTGCTCAACCCGTTCGACGTCCGCGAGCTCCACCTCGACCTGGACCGCCGCACCCTCCGCGTGGTTGTCGAAGGCAACGGCTTCCACGCCGACCGCGTCGGCGCCCGCCTGGCCAAGATCATCGGCATCCACGAGGTAACCACCACCCGCTGATTCCTTCCGACGACGAGGTCAGGCGGCGCGGGACTCGTAGAGGTCCTGGAGGGTCATGATCTCGGAGCCGTGGTGGATCAGCTCGCGGTTGAGGTGCAGGACCAGGTGGCCGAAGGGGGAGAGGGCGTCGAGGTCGCTGGCCTGGCTGAGGCCGACGGTCATCACCTCGGACTCGTCCAGCGCGGCCACCGCCTCGCGCCAGGAGTCGACCCAGTGCGTCAGCCAGGCGACGGCGTCGCGGGCGTTCCCGTGCAAGGTGATGTCGGTGCGGTACTGCTGGTGGCCGCCGAACGTCCACTCCCAGCGCTCGAAGAACAGCTCCGTGAGGTGCGCGATCAGCCAGGCGATCGTGCGCGGCGTGCGATCGGCGGGCTCGGACGGCCATTGTGAGACCCATTCGCCGGAGCCGATCAGGCGCAGCCGGTTCCGCTCGCGGTCACCACGTCGTACGACGGTCAGGGCTTCCGGCGTGGGGCGCCAGAAGTACTCCTCGTCGGTCAGCGAGGCCAGCCGCCCGCTCAGCACCAGCCAGCTGAACTCCAGCTGCCCGCGCACCATCGCCATCGCCGACGGCCGGTGCAGGAGATCCCAGTCGAACGGTTCGGACATCAGGTGACTCCCCTCACCGTCAGATCGAACATATGTTCGAAGTCTCCCTCGCCCCGCCTGACAAGTCAAGTGCGCGGGAGGCCCGTCGTCAGAGCTCCAGCAGTGCGTCGCACAGCGAGCTGAGACGCTCCCGCAGCGGGCGGGCGCGGGCGGCGAAGGCGCGCTGCGCGGCGGCGTACGACGCCTTGCCGTCGGGGGTCTCGATCGGCACCGGCTCGTACCCGAGAGCGCGCAGATCGTAGGGCGACGCGCGCATGTCGAGCTCGCGGATGTCGCGGGCCAGCTCGAAGCAGTCCAGCAGCAGCGACCCGGGCGTGAACGGCGTCAGCTTCGACGCCCACTTGTAGAGGTCCATGTTCGCGTGCAGGCAGCCGCCCTGCTCCAGCGCCGGCTGCGACTCCCGGGTCGGCTGCAGCGCGTTCAGCGGCCGCGCGGCCGGTGTGAAGAACCGGAACGCGTCGAAGTGCGAGCACGCCACCCGGTGCGACTCCACCACCGCGTCCGTGCCGTCCGAGCCCAGCCGCAGCGGCCACGCCTCGTGCCGGATCTCCGACGCCGGCTGCCGGTAGACCATCGCCCACTCGTGCAGCCCGAAGCAGCCGAACTGGGCCGGCCGGTCCAGGGTCGCCGCGAGCAGCCGTCGTACCCAGGCGATCCCGTCGGCCCGCCGCGCCACCTCCGCCGGGTCCAGCTCGAACCCGCCGTCCACCTGGCGGTACCCGCGCTTCCCGTCGTACGACGTCGCTTCCAGCAACCGCACCCCGGGTCCCG
>DASXRB010000541.1:0-2567 GCA_036506875.1 Kribbellaceae bacterium
GGGTGCAGAACCGCACCGTCTCCAAGGAGGAGCTGCGCACGCTGTGCATGCGCAGCCTGTCCGGCGCCCTCGCCCCGGTCGCCCAGCTCGACGCCCTCCCCGCGAAGCCCTGACACCGGCTTGCCCCTGTGTCTAGGCTCGGGATCGTGACCGAGCGATCAGTGGTGGAGCTCGACCGGGCAGCGGTCGAGGCGACGGTGGAACTGTTGCGCAAGGCAACAAACGAGGACTGGGCGCGGCCGACGCCGTGCGGGACCTGGACGCTGGCGGAGCTGGTCGCGCACCTGACCGTGCAGCACGACGGCTTCGCGCTCGCCTCGGAGGGCGCGGCCGGCGACCTGGCGGTCTGGCAGCCGGTGCCGGCCGAGGAACCCTTCGCCGCTTATGAGGAGGCGGCCGCGCGGGTGATCGCGGCGTTCGCCGTACCGGGTGTGCTGGAACGGGAGTTCCTGCTGCCGGAGATCAGCCCGGAGATCCGGTTCCCGGCGCCGCGCGCGATCGGGTTCCACTACCTCGACTACGTCGTACACGCGTGGGACGTCGCGCGCACCCTCGACGTCCCGGTGCCGCTCGGGTCCGACGTGATCGACCCCGTGCTGCCGATCGCGAAGCAGGTGCCGGACGACGAGCGCCGCCTGCAGCCGGCCGCAGCCTTCAAGCCGCCGGTCTCCGACAACGGCAGCACGGACGTGCTCGACCAGATCCTCGCCCTGCTCGGCCGCGATCCCGGGTGGAAGGCACCGTAGATGACCGTCCAGCTGAACCACACGATCCTGTACGCCACCGACCAGGACGCGACCGCGCGCTTCCTGACAGAGGTGCTCGGCCTGCCGGACGCCACGTCGTACGGTCCGTTCCGCGTGGTCGAGCTCGCGAACGGCGTGAGCCTGGACGTGATGCAGGCCGGACGGGTCCACGCGCAGCACTACGCGTTCCTGGTCGGCGAGGACGAGTTCGACCAGATCTGGGACCGCATCAAGGAGCGCGGTCTCACGTTCTGGGCCGATCCCTTCCACCGGGAGGAGGGCCGGATCAACACCGACGACGGCGGCCGCGGGCTCTACTGGCTCGGGCCCGACGGCCACAACCTGGAGATCATCACCGTCCCGTACGGCGGCTGGGCGGATCAGGACTCGGCCAGCTCGTCGGGCTCGTAGGCGCGCAGGACGCAGAACTCGTTGCCCTCGGGGTCGGCGAGGACCACCCAGCTGACGTCGTCGCTCTGCCCGACCGAGATCCTGTGAGCGCCCAGCGCCTCGATCCGCGCGACCTCGGCGGCCTGGTCGTCCGGACGCAGGTCCAGGTGCAGCCGGTTCTTGACCTTCTTGCGCTCGGGGACCCGCAGGAACAGCACGTCCGGTACGACGCCCTCCTCGGGGCTCCCCTCCGGCGGCTCGAGCACGACCTCGTCGGAGTCCTCGTACGTCCGGCGCCAGCCGAGCACCTCCGCCCAGAAGGTCGCCTGCGCGTCCGGGTCGTGCGCGTCGAAGCTGACGCTCTGCACACGGATCGTCATGAAAACCAGCCTAGGCGGTGGTCGCCGGCAACCGGCGTAGGTCTCAGGTGCCGACCCAGTACTGCGTCACGAGACCGCGGCGGCGGGATCGTCGAGCATCATCGCAATCAGCCATCCTTGGCGCTGTGGACGTGACGGTGCTGTGCGACGCGGTGGCGGTGTTCCCGGAGGCGGTGGAGCACGCGTTGCCGGGGTGGTCGGGTGAGCAGCAGCGGTGGACCGAGGAACAGGCGCCGGGCAACGTGGCCGCCGACGGCGGGTGGTGGTTGCACTTCCACTGCTTCCTGGTGACCGACGGGAGCGCGGCCGTGCTGGTGGACACCGGCGTCGGGCCCACCGGGAGCGCGGCGGCGGACTGGCTCGGGACGGCGGGACGGATGCCGGAGTTGCTCGCGGAGGCCGGCGTCGCACCGGACGACGTCGGCACCGTCGTGCTCACGCACGTCCACCTCGACCACTGCGGCTGGAACGACGACGGCGGGCGGCCGGTGTTCGGCAACGCGGCGTACGTCGTGCAGAACGACGAGGTCGAGCACGTGCGCGGCTCCGCGTCGTACGAGAGGTATCTGCGCGCGGCCGGCGAGGCCGGGCAGCTGCGGGTCGTGGACGGCGAGACGACGATCGGACCCGCCCGGCTCGTCCCGGCGCCAGGGCACACGCCAGGACACCAGGTGGTCGTCACGCAGCGGGCCGTGCTCGGCGGGGACGTGCTGGTGCACCCGGCGCAGGCGCGCTGGCCCGAGCTCACCTATGTGTACGAGACCGAACCGGCGGTGGCGGTGCGCAGCCGGCGGGAGGTGCTGGCGATGGCCGCGGCGTACGGTGTGCCCCTCGCGGCGGCGCACCCGCACGTGCCGCTACGGCTGACCCGCTCCGGGCCGGTCGTCGTACGACGGACGGCCGGCCGCGAAGCGGGTCGTTGCCCCGTGCAACAGCTCTAGCAGCCGGGCAGCTTGAAGCTGGCGATCCTGGTCTGCCAGCCCGCCGGGCTGGAGGCCTGGCCGGCCGCGGTGTAGTACTCGTTGACGTACCAGAACGTGCAGTCGTCGAC
>DASXRB010000542.1:0-2858 GCA_036506875.1 Kribbellaceae bacterium
GGTCGCCGAACCCGGTCAGGGCGACGACCGCCCCCAGATAGCCGGGGTGCCTGATGTACCGGTAGGGGCCGTCCTCGATCAGCGGTCTCACCGACCCATGTTTCCACCACGTCGCGGGCGACTGGACGGGTGGGCGCAGACGGGTTCGAACCGCCGACATCTTGCTTGTAAGGCAAGCGCTCTACCACTGAGCTATGCGCCCGTCGCCGCCGGACCCTCGCGCCCGGCGGGCGTGCCGAAGTTTAGCCGAGACCTGTCCCGCGGCTCAGCCGAGTTCCGCGAGGGCCTTGCGGTAGTCGTCGAGGCTGCGGGCCTCCCCCAGGCTGTTCACGACCGACCAGCGCACGACGCCCTCGCGGTCGATCACGAACGTGCCGCGCACCGCGCAGCCGCGGTCCGCGTCGAACACGCCGTACGACGACGCCACCGCCCCGTGCGGCCAGAAGTCGCTCAGCAACGAGAAGCCGAACTTCTCCGCGTCCGCCCACGCCCGCAGCGCGTACACCGGGTCGCAGGACACCGCGAGCACCTCGGCACCGGCCTCGGTGAACATCGCCAGGTGGTCGCGCAGCTCAGCCAGCTCGCCGCTGCAGATCCCGCTGAACGCGAACGGGTAGAACACCACGACGACGTTGCGGCCGCGCAGCTCCGACAACCGGACGTCCTCGCCGTGCTGGTTCTTGCAGACGAAGTCCGGCGCCTCGTCCCCGGCGTGCGGGACGGCAGCGGTCATCTCTTGCTCCGCGGTGACTTCGGCATCACCAGCTTGGTCGCGGCCCAGTCCTCGGTGATGCTCAGGCCGCTCGTGGTCGCCAGCCCGGCGGTCGGCGCCGCCTCGGCGATCTCGCTGGCGTCGACATACCCGTCCCGGCCGACCTTGGGCGTCATCAGCCACACGACGCCGCCGGCCTTCAGGTCGGTGAGGGCGTCGACCAGCGCGTCCACCAGGTCCCCGTCCTCGTCGCGCCACCACAGCAGCACGACGTCGACGACGTCCTCGGTGTTCTCGTCGGCGAAGTCCTCGCCGGTGAGGTCCGTGATCGCATCCCGGAACGCGTCGTCACAGTCGTCGTCGTACCCGAGCTCCTGCACCACCGTGCCGGCCTCGAGGCCGAGCCGAAGCGCCGGGTTGTCCCGGCTGGTGTCGCGACTCTTGTCCGCGCTGTCCGCGGTCACGATTCCTCCTCCGTGGTCTCCAGGTACCGCATACCCAATCGTGGCGTACGGTGTCGCGCAAGTATGCACGCACCCGGCGTGGGAAGCCCGTCGTACCCCACCGGCCTGTGGACCGTGTGTGGAACGCCACGATGCCAGGTGACAGGATTGCCGGGAGAACAAGACCAGACAGAACGGCGGGACACCGTGGCTTCCGGACACGAACCACCAGCCATCATCACCGAGGGGATGCCCACCCAGCTCCCCGACATCGACCCCGACGAGACCCGTGAGTGGGTCGAGTCGCTGGACGCGGTGCTGGACGAGCGCGGCAAGGCGCGAGCGCGTTACCTGATGCTCAAGCTGATCGAGCGGGCGCGGGAGAAGCAGGTCGGGGTACCGGCGCTGCGCAGCACCGACTACATCAACTCGATCCCGCCCGAGCGGGAGCCGTGGTTCCCCGGTGACGAGCACATCGAGCGGCGGATCCGGGCCTTCATCCGGTGGAACGCCGCGGTGATGGTCAGCAAGGCGAACCGCAAGGGCCTGGAGGTCGGCGGCCACATCGCCACCTACCAGTCGGCCGCGAGCCTGTACGAGGTGGGCTTCAACCACTTCTTCCGGGGCAAGGACCACCCGGGCGGCGGCGACCAGGTGTTCATCCAGGGCCACGCCTCCCCCGGTATCTATGCCCGGGCCTTCCTCGAGGGACGGCTGTCGGCCCACCAGCTGGACGGGTTCCGCCAGGAGGTCTCCCGCGGCCAGCACCAGGGGCTGTCGTCGTACCCGCACCCACGGCTGATGCCGGACTTCTGGGAGTACCCGACGGTCTCGATGGGCCTGGCGGCGCTGAACTCGATCTACCAGGCGCGGTTCAACCGTTACCTGCACCACCGGGGCATCAAGGACACCAGTCAGCAGCGCGTCTGGGCCTTCCTCGGCGACGGTGAGATGGGTGAGCCGGAGTCGCTCGGCGCGATCGGCCTCGCGGCCCGCGAGGAGCTGGACAACCTCACCTTCGTCATCAACTGCAACCTGCAGCAGCTGGACGGGCCGGTGCGCGGCAACGGCAAGGTTATCCAGGAGCTGGAGGCGTTCTTCCGCGGCGCCGGCTGGAACGTGGTCAAGGTGATCTGGGGCCGCGAGTGGGACGAGCTGCTGGCGCAGGACCACGACGGCGTGCTGGTGAACAAGATGAACACCACGCCGGACGGGCAGTTCCAGACCTACTCGGTCGAGTCCGGCGACTACATCCGGAAGAACTTCTTCGGCGGCGACCAGCGGCTGACCGCGATGGTGCGCAACCTGTCCGACGACGAGCTGCGCAAGCTGCCGCGCGGCGGCCACGACTACCGCAAGGTGTACGCCGCGTTCAAGAGCGCCACCGAGCACGTCGGCCAGCCGACGGTGATCCTGGCCCAGACCATCAAGGGCTGGACGATCGAGGCGCTGGAGGGCCGCAACGCGACCCACCAGATGAAGAAGCTCACCTCGGACGACCTGAAGCGTTTCCGCGACCGGCTCTACCTGCCGATCGAGGAAAGCCAGCTCGACGACGCCTACAACCCGCCGTACTACCACCCCGGCAAGGACTCGCCGGAGTACCAGTACATGATGGAGCGCCGCCACCAGCTCGGCGGTTCGCTGCCGGAGCGCCGGGTGAAGCCGAAGGTCGTGAAGCTGCCCGGCGACGACGTCTACGC
>DASXRB010000543.1:0-2832 GCA_036506875.1 Kribbellaceae bacterium
GTCGGCGACCTGCAGTTTGCTGAAGATGTTCGAGACGTGGTTGCGGACGGTCTTGGGGCTGAGGAAGAGCTTGCGCGCGATGGCCTGGTTGTTCGCTCCGTCGGCGATGAGGCTGAGGATTTCTCGTTCGCGTTCGGTGAGCTCGGGGAACGTCGGGACGCTGCGTGCGCGGCCGGATGCGAAGTAGTCGATGACGCGCTGGGCAATGCTCGGACCGAATACCGCGGTCCCCTGCCCGACGGCGGCGATCGCCCGCACGATCTCGCTCTGCGCGGCCGCCTTGAGCAGGTATCCGCGGGCTCCGGCACGCATGGCCGCGAACACCGATTCGTCGTCGTCGAACATGGTGAGCACGAGCACTCCGATGTGTGGGCTGTCCCGCAGGATCCGCCGAGTGGCCTCGACGCCGTCGACCTCGGGCATGTTGAGGTCCATGACGACGACGTCTGGCTGCAGGTCCCGAGCCGTCACGACCGCATCGGCCCCGCTCGCGGCGACGCCGACCACCTCGACGCCGGGCTCGTCAGTGATCAACACTCGGAGTCCGTCGCGAAAGACGGGGTGGTCGTCGACGATCAGCACACGGGTCGGCTCCAACTCGCCGTCCCCCTCGCTCGACCACCACGGATTCGACGTGCTCATCATCGAACTCCGGCGAAGCCAAGGCCAGCCGCCGGCTGGGTGGCGAGGATACGGCGGTAGTACCGCGCCGAGCTGGTCGGTGAGCGGCTCAGGGTGCCTTGGTCAACGCGGAAGAGCCCGAAGCGGGTGTGCCCCAGGGTCCACTCGTAGTTGTCCAGTAGGGACCAGTGGACATAGCCACGTACGTCGAGGCCGCCGTCGACGGCTGCCCGGAGCGCGGCCAGGGAGTGCCCGAGGAATCGGCGGCGTCGGAGGTCGTCCGCGTCGCCGTCGCAGACCCCGTGCTCGAGCACGAGCATCGGCAACCCGAACCGCGCGAGCCGGCGCAGCGTCCGGGTCAGCGAGCAGGGATCCAGCGGCCAACCCAGGTCGCTGTGGTCGCCGTCGTCACCGAAGCCCGCCTCGATCCGTTCGGGTCGCGTCGGGCGCAGTCGCACATCGAGCGGGTGGTAATGGTTGACCCCGAGGTAGTCCTGGGTGCCGACGAGTTCAGGCAGCGCGACGATGTGCCTCAGCCCGGGCAGCTGCAGCCGCAGTCGCCCGGTGGCCAATGCTTCGAGTGCGGCGCCGTTGTACGCCGCGTCGAGCAGCCGGGCGGCAAATCGGTCGGCGGGGTTGAGGCGCCGCCCGGGGCGCATCTCGACGATGTTGTGCGCGAGCCCCACCCGTCGCTCCGCCGCTCGGGGGCCGCGATGCAGGGCACGGTAGGCGCCCGCGTGGGCGAGCAGCAGGTTGGCGAGCACCCGGACCGCCGTGGCGGGCTCGGTCCGGCCCGGCGGCCAGACGCCGCGCCACCAGCCCTGCACCGCATACCCGACGGGTTCGTTGACCGTGATCCAGACCTCGACGAGGTCGCCGAGGCCGGCGGCGACGTGCTCGGCGAACCGCACGAACGCCGCAACCGCCGCGTGTTCCTCGAAACCCCCGCGCTCGGTCAACCACACCGGCTCGCTGAAGTGGTGCAGGGTGACCAGGGGGGCGATCCCTGCCTCGCGCAACCGCTCGCACCAGCGCCGGTACCGCCGCATCGGCTCCGGGTCGAACCAGCCCGGCAGCGGCTCGACCCGGCTCCACTCCACCGAGAACCGGTAGGCGGACAGGCCCAGCCACCGCATGAGCTCCAGATCCTCGTCGAACCGCTGCCAGTGCTCGACCGCGCGCCCACACCGCCGCTCCGGCGCGACGTCGCGGTCGACCTCCCACTGCGCCCAGTTGTTTGCGGTGATCCCACCCTCGACCTGGTAGGCGGCGGTCGCTGCACCCCACAGGAAGCCAGCGGGGAACACCAGCGTTGCGGGTTCGGGCTCCGCGACCGCCCGCCACCCCACTCGTCGACGACTGGACCTGCGCAACGACGGCTCCATTCGGACCTCCTCGGGCGCGGTCCCAGCCGTCATGCTGAACGCGGCTCCGACCCGTCGTCATGGGACCCTGGTCCCGGACGATCGGGACATCCGCAGTCCCGGAGGTGACCGTGTCGACCGAGGCGCCCGCCCCGTCGGTGGGCGACCGGCGCGCGGGCGGCGCCCGCCCGCGACTCCGCAGGCCGGTCGCTGTGGCCCTGGTCATCGTGGCCGCACTCGCGCCGATTGCGTGGCTAGCGGTCCTGCGCGGAGCGGCGGTCGCGGACGGCACCCTCACGTTCCCCGGCGCGCCGCCGTGGACCGCGGCCGGCGTCACGCTGGCCGAGGTCGCCGGTCAGTCCGGTGACCTGAGGGCGGGCGACCGTGTGGAAGCGGTGGCCGGGGTACCGCTGGAGCGCTGGGCGACCGATCCGCCGGACCGGCGGTTCCAGGTCGGCGAGCGGGTCGTGTACGACGTCGTGCGCGACGGTCGGCGGCTTCCCGTCGAGGTGACGCTGATCGACTATCCGTTCCAGGCGAAGATCGCCGCGCACGCCACGGCGCTGCCGCTGATCGTCTTGATGCTGGCCGTCGCCGCGTTCGTCTTCCTCAACCGGCCCGACGACCGGGCCGCCCGCATCCTGTTCGTGCTGGCGGCGGTGGTCCCGCTGAGCGCGACCGCCTGGCCGGTCGGTACCCAGGTCATAGACCTCGCCAACGACCTACGGATCTGGCCGTTCCTGCTCGGCGATGTCGCGACCGCGCTGCTGTGGTCGACGCTGCTGTACTTCATGCTGGTCTTCCCCGAACCGCGGGGGGTCTTCGCCCGCCGGCGCGCCGCGGTTGC
>DASXRB010000544.1:0-5534 GCA_036506875.1 Kribbellaceae bacterium
GTCCGGGAACGTCGGGAACTCGGCGGTCTCCTTGGCGGCCTTCGACGCCAGCTCGGCCTGCGCCTCGACGAGCGCCTTGATGAACGCCTTGGACGCCTCCAGGCCCTCGGCCACGACCTCCTCGGTCGGCGCCTGCTTGCCGGCGGCAACCTTGTCGAAGGTGGTCGGCGTCGACTCGGCCTCGACCATCATGATCGCGACGTCGCCGCCGTCGGTGACGCGACCCGCGACCACCATGTCGAAGACGGCGTCCTCGAGCTCGGTGTGGGTCGGGAACGCCACCCACTGGCCCTCGATCAGGGCGACGCGGACGCCGCCGATCGGGCCGGAGAACGGCAGCCCGGCGAGCTGGGTGGACATCGACGCGGCGTTGATCGCCAGCACGTCGTACAGCTTGTCGGGGTTCAGCGCCAGCACGGTGATGACGACCTGGATCTCGTTGCGCAGGCCGGACACGAACGACGGCCGCAGCGGGCGGTCGATCAGCCGGCAGGTCAGCACGGCCTCCTCCGACGGACGGCCCTCGCGGCGGAAGAACGAGCCGGGGATCCGGCCCGCGGCGTACATCCGCTCCTCGACGTCGACGGTCAGCGGGAAGAAGTCGAACTGGTCCTTCGGCTTCTTGCTGGCGGTCGTCGCCGAGAGCACCATCGTGTCGCCGTCCAGGTAGGCGGCGGCGCTGCCGGCGGCCTGCTTGGCCAGGCGGCCGGTCTCGAACCGGATGGTGCGGGTACCGAAGCGACCGTTGTCGATCGTCGCCTCGGCGTATTCGGCGCCCTCCATGGGCGCGCTGGTGGTTCCCGTCACGGGATACCCCTCTCTCGCTGTGGGACGACGGCGAGGCGCGAACGTCTGGGGGTGCCGGTCTTCGATCGAGGCCCGCGGGGCAGTCTGTCCCGAGGGTCACTACCGAGGACCGGTCGGACTCCCGTCACGCGACGCGTCGTCCCGTTGTGTCGTTTGTCGTATTCAGTTGTGGACCCATGTGAAGGGAGCGGCCGCCCACGATGGGAGGCCGCTCCAGTCAGGTCATCGGCGAAGGCCGAGCCGCTCGATCAGGGATCGGTAGCGGTTGATGTCCTTCTTCGCCAGGTAGTTCAGCAGCCGGCGGCGCTGACCCACCAGCAGGAGCAGACCACGGCGGCTGTGGTGGTCGTGCTTGTGCTCCTTCAGGTGCTCCGTCAGCTCCGCGATGCGGTGCGACAGCAGCGCGACCTGGACCTCCGGGGAGCCAGTGTCGCCCTCAGTGGTTGCGTACTCGTCGATGATCTTCTTCTTGGTCGCAGCGTCGACCGACACGCGATCTCCTCTCGGTTCCGTTGCGCGGCGCACCGGGGCTGGTCATCACCCGGGCACTCTCTGTCCGCGGCCGCAGGTACGGCAGCGCCAAGGTTACCAGCGGATGTATTGCAGGGCGTAATCACGCGCCTGACTCATCATCGGGCGGTCAGGATGCGTCTCGCCGCGTCCACGTCCGCCTTCATCTGAGTGATCAGGTCGTCGATCGAGTCGAACTTCACCTGCCCGCGCAGCCTGGCGACGAAGTCCACCGCCACCGTGGCGTCGTACAGCTCCAGGTCGTCGCGGTCCAGCACGTACGACTCCACCCGGCGGTCGAGGCCGTCGAAGGTCGGGTTGGTGCCGACGCTGATCGCCGCCGGCAGCTTCTCGTCGTACGACGGACCGCCGGGCGCGGGACCGAGCACCGTCAGCCAGCCGGCGTACACCCCGTCGGCCGGGACCGCGGTGCCGCTGTGCGCCGGCACGTTCGCGGTCGGGAAGCCCAGCTCGCGCCCGCGCCGGTCGCCCTGGACCACCACGCCGGTCACCCGCAGCGGCCGGCCGAGCGCCTCGGCGGCGGCCTCGACGTCGCCCCCGGCGACGCGCTCACGGATGTACGTCGACGACCAGGCGCGGTGCTCCGGCCCGGCGTCACCCGCCAGTGCCAGCCCCTCGACGGTGAACCCGGCGGTCCTGCCGGCCTCGGTCAGGGTGTCGACGTGGCCGGCCGCCTTGTGGCCGAAGCGGAAGTTCTCCCCCACCACGACCGCCTTCGCGTGCAGCGCGCCGACCAGCACCCGGTCGATGAACTCCTGCGGCGACCAGGACGCGACCTCCCGGTCGAACGGCAGCACGAGCACCGCGTCCGCGCCCGCGGCACCGAGCAGCTCGGCGCGTTCCGCGGCGGTGCTGAGCGCGTCGGGCGCGTGGTCGGGCCGCAGCACGCGCATCGGGTGCGGGTCGAAGGTCAGCGCGACCACGGGCAGTCCGCCGAGCTGCCGGGCGATCTCGGCGGCCCTGGCCAGCACCGCCTGGTGCCCGCGGTGCACCCCGTCGAAGTTGCCGATCGTGACGACGGTGGGCCCGAGACGGGGGTCCACCGCGCTGAGGTCGTGCCAGACACGCATGGCAGCAGGATTCCATGTCCCCATCGGTGACCTCAGGCCGGTACGACGTCCGGACCCGGTTGCCCCGCACGGCCGAGCACGTCGGTGAGCAACGGCCCCAGCCGTGCGTGCACGCGGACCGTGGCGTACTCGTCGCCCCTGGTATCGCCGTCGTTGACGATCGCGACGCCGATCCCGCGCCGGGCCGCGTGCCGGACGAACCGGAACCCCGACATCACCGTCAACGACGACCCCAGCACCAGCAGGGCCCGGGCTTCGTCGACGAGCGCGTAGCACCGCTCGACCCGGTCCCGCGGCACGTTCTCGCCGAAGAAGACCACGTCCGGCTTGAGCAGGTCCGAGCCGCAGGCCTCGCACGGCACCAGCCGGAACGTCTCGACCGCGTCGTCGGCCAGCTCCACGTCGCCGTCCGGGTTGACCTTCGTCGCGACCGCGTCGAAGTCCGGGTTCGCCGCCCGCAGCCGGGCGTCGAGCTCGGCACGATCGCAGCGCATCCGGCAGCCGAGGCAGACGACCGCGTCGAGGCTGCCGTGCAGCTCGACCACGTCCCGTGCCCCGGCCGCCTGGTGCAGCCCGTCGACGTTCTGCGTGATGATCCCGTCCAGCAGTCCCCGGTCCTGCAGGCCGGCCACGGCCCGGTGCCCCTCGTTCGGCTCCGCGCGCGCGATCGACCGCCAGCCCAGGTGGCTGCGCGCCCAGTACCGCCGCCGCGCCGCCGCCGTGCCGGTGAACTCCCCGTACGTCATCGGCGTCCCCCGTCGCCGCGCCCCCGTCGGCCCCCGGTAGTCCGGGATCCCCGACTCGGTCGACAACCCCGCCCCGCTGAGCACGACGACACCGCCCGCGCCGACCATCGCCGCGAGCCGCCCGACCGAACCGTCCTGCGCCACCCCGCCAGGGTACGGTTCCCGCCCACCGGCCGGGCCTCAGTCCACCCGCGGTGGTCCCGCCGTCAACCGGCGTTCGGCGGCGGTGCGGACCTCGGCCGGGTCGAGGCTGGACCAGTCCGCGTCGAGCCACCAGGTCGCGCCCGCCTCGGCCCACGGGCGGACCACGTCGGCGGCCTTCCGCGGGTCGTCGTACGGCGTGACGCCCTCGGCGACCACGTCGTACGCGTCCATCGACAGGCCGTTCTCGGCCCGGTGCTCGCGGATCCACCGGAGGCCGTCGGCGACGATCTGCGGGGTGGTCTCGGTCCGTTCGGTGGCGCCCGTGGGCGCGTAGGCCGGCAGCCAGCCGTCCTGCAGCGCGGCCCGGCGCATCGACTTGCGGCGCGGCCAGGCGCCGACGCACCAGGTCGGGATCCGTGGCTGCTGCACCGGCGGCGGCGGAGGCGGCGGGTCGAGCGACTCCACCTTCCGCGCCCGGTAGTGCCTGCCCTCGAAGGCGAACGGCTCGGCGCGCCACAGCAGCTGCAGCATCTCCAGCGACTCGTCGAGCATCTCCGCCCGCGCCACCCGGCCCGGGTCGTCCTCGAACAGCCAGAACCGGTCCTGCCCGGCCACCCCCAGCCCGACCGACAGGATCACCCGGCCGTTGCTCAGGTTGTCGACCGTCGAGGTCTGGCCCGCGACGTCCCAGGGTCTGCGGCGCGGCAGCGGGGTGAGCATGGTGCCGAGCCGGATCCGCTCGGTCGTCATCGCGGCCGCGGCCAGCATCGACCAGGCGTCCAGCCCCCAGATCGACTCCCAGACGAAGATGCCGTCCCAGCCGTGCTGCTCGGCCAGGGCGGCGAGCTCCGCCGTCGTGCGCGCGTCGCCGTACGGGATCACGAAGCCGTATCTCATGGCCGCGACGTTACGATGCCCCACCGACACTCCGCTTGATCCGAAGGACCTCATGGCCCGCTACGCACTGCTGATCCTCCCGTCCGCGAACCGGGTGTACGCCGACACGTCGACGGACCTCACCCGGGCCGAGCTGGAGGTCTTCAACCGGCGCGCGCTCGGCGGCCGGCTGTCCGGCGGCGAGGTGCAGCGGATCGGCGGGGTCCCGTACGTCGTATTCGATGCCGACGACCTTACGGAGGACGACGCCGCGTTCCTGGCGAACCTGTCGACGGTCTACGCGCTGTTCGAGCTGCGCGACGGCCTGCTGCGGCCGGTGGAGCTGCACAGCCTGGACCAGTTCGACGACGACCTGATCACGATCCAGAAGTACTCCGGCAAGACCAACGAGCAGTTCACCAAGCTGCTGCTCAACGTCACCCTGCTCGCGTCGGACTTCGCCGCCGGCATGCTGGACCGCCGCTTCCGGGTGCTCGACCCGCTGTGCGGGCGCGGTACGACGCTCAACCAGGCCCTGATGTACGGGTACGACGCCGCCGGGGTCGACCTGGACAAGAAGGACTTCGAGGCCTATGCCGCGTTCGTGAAGCGCTACCTGAAGGAGAAGCGGCTCAAGCACCAGGCCGAACAGTCACCGATCCGGCGGGACCGCCAGGTGGTCGGGCACCGGCTGCACGTCACGCTGGGCGCGTCCAAGGAGCGCTACAAGGCCGGCGACACGCTCGACCTCACCGTCGTCAACGCCGACACCACCAAGGCCGGCGACTTCTACCGCACCGGCAGCTTCGACCTGGTGGTCACCGACGCCCCGTACGGCGTGCAGCACGGCAGCCGCACCCTGCAGCGCGGCCTGCGCCGCGACCCGCTGGACCTGCTCCGGGCGGCGGTGCCGGTGTGGGCGAGGCTGCTGCGCACCGGCGGCGCGCTCGGGATCGCCTGGAACACCAACGTGGCCACCCGGCCGGCCGCGTCGGAGGTGCTGGCCAGGGCCGGGCTCGAGGTGGTCGACGACGAGCCGTACCTGGCCTTCGGCCACCGTGTGGACCAGTCGATCCAGCGCGACATCCTGGTCGCCCGCAAGCCCTGAGACCGGCGAGCCGGGACAGCGCCGGCGCCGGGGTCAGCCCACGAAGACGGCGGCCGGCTTGAGCACCGGCCCGTGCCGCTCGTAGAGCGCCAGGAACACGCCGTCCGGGGCGAACATCGCGGTCAGTCCCTCCCCCAGCGGCAGCCCGCTGAGCTGCCGCCCGGTGCGGATCGCGTCGACCTGCTCGGCGGTCGCGTCGTACCGGGCGAAGGTCGCGGCGGCGACGTCCGCGATCGGCGTGAAGGTGAACTC
>DASXRB010000545.1:0-5874 GCA_036506875.1 Kribbellaceae bacterium
TCAGCTGCGGTCGGGCGGTCATGTCGTCTCCGGCTTCGCGATGTAGCGGGCGATGTCGCTGCTGCGAGCGCGGTACGCCGTGGTCACCCACGGCAGCCGCAGTGGTTCCGGCGGCCGGGCGGACGTCTCGTACACCCCGTCCACCTCGTCGAGCACCGCGATCCGCTTGGACTCCGGCATCAGCGCCACCCGCGAGATCGACTGCGCCAGCAGCCGCAACGTCGGTTTGTCCAGCTCGTGCCAGTGCCGGAACGTCTTGCGCTCCGGCGCGGCGAACAGGTCGGACTGCAGCAGCACCGTCATCGGCTCGGGGCCGCTGCGCTTCTTCCCGTCCTCGAGGAGGATCCTGGCGAACCGCCGGACCCAGGGCACCACGGTGTCGTAGTCGTTCCACAGCAGCCCGAGCACGCCGCCGGGCTTGAGCACCCGGGCGATCTCGGCGAGCGCCCTGTCGTGGTCGAAGGTGTGGAACGCCTGCGCGGCCAGCACCGCGTCCACCGACGCCGGCCCGAGCGGGATGCCCTCGGCGCTGCCGGCCATGGTGTCGACACCGCGCAGGTTCTTCGCGTACTCCAGCATCGGTTTCGACGGGTCGACCGCGACCACGCCGTGCCCGAGACCGACGAGCACCTCGCACAACTTGCCGGTGCCGGCGCCCAGGTCGAGCACGGTCAGCGGCTCGCTGCCCAGGATCCAGCGCACCGCGTCCGGCGGGTACGACGGCCGGCCGGCGTGGTAGGCGGCCGCCACCTCGGCGAACGACAGCGCCGGGTCGTCCGGCGTCGCCTCGGGCGTGCCGGCCCCGTCCTGGTCTGTCTCGTCAGCGGTCATCAGTGGAATCATGCCGTACTACGGTCCGGCCGTGGTCGCACCGTGCCCGCGACCTGCCGGAGACCACCGCCGCCGGCTCACAGCCGGGAGCACTCGAAGATCGAGATCAGCGTCACCGACACCGGACCGCCGAGCAGTACCGCGATCCGCACCAGCGGCGGGGCGCCTTCGTAGGCCCCGGTGAACCAGCCGTAGGCCGCCATCTCCCAGGTCAGCAGGCTGGCGAGCACGGGCGGCAGGAACTCGTGGATGTCCGCCGTCCGGAACACGTGGACCAGCGACAGCCAGATGCCGTAGAGCACGAACGGGAGCATCCACACCAGCAGGATGAACCCGCCGACCACGTTCACGACCGGCGTGGCCGGGCCGGGGAGCGCCCGGATCCCGGCGAACTCCGGCGCCATCGCCAGCGCGAAGGTGAACATCCCGGCGTACAGGGCGACGACCGAGCCCAGCGACTTGAGCGCGCCGCCCAGCATCTGCCTCCGGTCCTGCGAGAAGGCGATGAAGACCCCGATCACGACCGGGAACGTCACGGTCAGGCCGATCACGCTGCCCCACGAGTCGCTGAACCGTTCCGCCACCGCGGCCTGGACCGATGGCGCGAGACGGTATCGGAACGTCACCGCCGCGATGACGGCCAGGCCGAGGGCGGTCCGGACCCACTGCAGCGTCGTGACGAGGTCGTCGTCGCTGTCCTCCTCCGGCTTGAAGACGATGCGCCCGAGGTGGATCGGGTTGAGCGCGCTGATCCGCTACTCCCCGAGCTTCTTCTGCTCGATGTGGTCGTTCAGCTCGGCCAGTTCCGGGTGCTCGTCCATGAGCGCGACCAGCGCGGCGCAGTCCAGCGAGAGCGCGTCGTACTGCTCGATCAGGGTGGCCAGCAGGCGGCGGTCGTCCTCGGTGTCGAGGGTGAGCCGGTACTTCGCGCCGTGCGGCGACCCGTCGTACGGGAGGTTGAGCAGGCGGATGTCGCCGGGGCGGTTCTGGTGCAGGTACGACGTGACGTGCTCGCGGTCGGCGGGGACGGTGGCGTTCTTGTGCGCCTCGCGGAGCAGGTCGGCGGAGAAGATCTCGAAGTCGAACCCGCGCGGGTAGGTGCGCTCCAGCGTGTTCGCCGCGTACAGCCGGGGGTCGTCCTCCGACAGGTACCGCTCGACGCCGGCCGCGATCACGCGCCCGTCGATCAGCGGGCAGTCCGAGGTGACCCGGACGACCACGTCGAGGTCGTTCTCCTCGGTCGCGCCGGCGAACCGCTCCAGCACGTCCAGCTCACTGCCCCGGTACGACGGCAGCCCGCGCTCGGTGACCAGCTCGACGATCGGGTCGTCGTCGGCGTTGACCGTCGTCGCCACGATCACCGGAAGGCCGCTCAGGGCGGCACGGTCGAGGTGGTGCTCCAGGAACGTCTTGCCGCCGACCGGCAGCAGGACCTTGCCGGGCAGCCGGGTGGACGTGGCCCTTGCCTGGGTGATGACGCCGATCTTCATGGTCAGTTTCCTCCCGGGGCCATGGCGCGGAAGATCGGCCGGAACGCGCGGAACACGAACCGGAACGGTGCGGTGATCCCGCGGCCGATCGCGAACGACACCGAGTTCTTGACGTCGTCGGAGGCCCGGCGCTCCTTGCGCAGCTGGTCCTCGCGCAGCTGCACGGTCTGGTCCAGCCACTCGATCTGGCTCTGCGCCTCGGCGAGCTCGGTGGACAGCCGGCCGACGGTGGCCAGCGCCTCGCGGTAGCCGCGCGGCTGCCCGGGCTCGGTGCCCATCGGCTGCTCGCCCATGGTCTGCAGCTCGAAGTACAGCTGCTGGTCGCCGGCTTCAGTGTTGTTGCGTTGTTGTCCTTCGAGCTCGACCTCGAGGCGGGCGGAGCGCTCCAGCAGGTGCGGGGTGACGATCAGGCCGACCATCGAGGCCAGCGTCACGGTGAGCCGGTTCGGCGACATCCCGGACGGCCACGGGTGCCGCAGGCCGCCGGACAGCACCCGGTAGCCGAACCGGCGCAGCGCCCGGGTCAGCGCGATCTCGTACGGCACCTGCAGGGTGGTGTTCCAGCTGGAGTCCAGCACGGCGAGGTTCTGGCCGTCGTACATGACGTTCTCGAAGGTGGCGAACACGGCCTCGCCGGGGATCACGAGGCGCTCGTCGCCGGCGGCGCCGTTGGACGACCACGGGTCGGTCCACGGCTTCAGCTCGGCGGTGTCGTGCAGCCACTGCGCGTACGACCGGACCAGCCGGCGCAGCGCGTTCAGGTCGTCGTGCCGGCAGGCGGTGAGGAACTGCTCCTCGAGCAGCGTCCCGGGCGGGATCGAACCGGCGAGTCGGGCCGGCTCGCGTTGCAGGTGGCCGGACGCGCGGTTCGAGGTGGAGCGGCCGACGTCCACCAGCGACCGCTTCCACTGGCCGTCCTTGTCGCGGGCCAGCTCGGCCACCACGGCCCAGTACGGGTTGTCGAGGTTGTCGGTGATCAGCGCGTCGGCGAACCGGACGCCGGTGTCCTCGTGCGGCTCGTCGCGCGCCGGGTCCTCGGTGCGGGTGACGAACATCCAGCCGGGCGCGAGGCTCAGGCCGGTGCCGTGCCGCATCATCTCCCGGGCCATCCGGCGCGGGTCGGTGAGCACCGCCCGGGAGCCGAGGCCCTGCGCGAACGCCGACGAGGCGAGGATCGCGAGCACCTCGTCACCGGTGTGCCCGGAAAGCACCCGCTCGTGGACCATCAGCGACGTCTTGGTCGCCTGCGGGTAGACCGCGTAGTGCTGCTCGGTGGTCAGGCTCGCGCTGGTCAGCGCGGCGCGGACCGCGTCCAGGCCGGGCGGCGGGTCCAGCTCTATCTGGCTGCTGGTCGGCCACTGGTCGTCGACCGGCGGCTTGACCGAGCTGTCGGCGTCGAGGAACGCGTCAAGGCCGAGGCCGTTGGTGACGCCGAGGACGAGCCGGCCGCCCGGCTTCACCAGGTCACGCAGCC
The DNA here is from genome assembly GCA_036506875.1 of Kribbellaceae bacterium. Taxonomy (GTDB): domain Bacteria; phylum Actinomycetota; class Actinomycetes; order Propionibacteriales; family Kribbellaceae; genus DASRHY01. The sequence continues at coordinate 3,796 of DASXRB010000545.1, forward strand.
GGTGCAGGGTGTCCAGCCACGGCACGTCCTGGCTGTCGGCGGAGTAGATCCGCGGGATGCCGTCGAGCGCGAGCACCACGTCGTAGTGCCCGGCCGGTTCGGGGAACTTCTCGAACCCGCCGCAGAAGATCCGCACCGGCTTGCCGTTCAGCCGCAGGTTCAGCGCGTGCGCGTCGGGCCAGGACCGGACCGCGATGTCGAGCGACCCGACCAGGTCGGAGAACCGCTCCAGCAGCCACGGCGCGGTCGGGCCGAGGACGAGAGCCGTGGTGTCCTTGCTGAGCAGCTGGGACAGCACGGGCACGACCAGCGGGCTCGCGAACGGCCCGAGGCCCTGGCTCTGGTCCTTGCCCCGTTCGAGGTCGGACCAGTTCAGCATCTCCCCGCCGAGCAGGGTGATGCGGGAGGAGAGGCTCTCCTGTGTCTCCGATGCGGTCATCCACGCACTCTCTATTTAAGGGGCCGGGCGGACGTTCAGTTGAGCTGCCAGCGGAAGAGCTCGCGGATCTCCTCCGGGCTGGCCAGGTAGTCGGTACCGAGCTCTGTGTCGGTGAACGACTTGGCGATGTCCATGGGTACGAACGGCTGGTTCATCTCCGGCCACATCCGCGTGATCCGGGCCACGCCGCCGAACGCCGGGTGCTCGTTCTGCAGCAGCATCGGGTCGCCGTACACGCCCGGCTGCAGGCCGATCGAGGCGCCGTACAGGACCGCGGAGCTCAGCCGGTTGGAGGCGACCCGCTTGTGCCGGCGGACCTCGGTGAGCTGCTTGAGCAGGAAGTCCTCGTCCGTCTTGCGCCAGTACAGGCCGCGGTAGCCGTGCGTGATGACCCGGAAGCCGGCGTTCTCGTACACGTGCCGGATGTCGGGGTTGCGGTACTCGTTCCAGTACAGGCAGACCGTGATCGGGCCGGTCTCGTGCTCGTTGATCGACTGCACGATCCGGCCGTGGTCGCCGAGCACGTGCTGGCCCTCCCAGCCGTGGAACGGGTAGAAGATCGTCCCGGCGGCGTTCGGGTCCGGCTCGGCCAGGTGCGGGTGCAGCTTCAGCAGGTAGCTCCACGGCGAGCCGATGACGTAGTAGTTGCGCCGGTTCATCGACCAGCCGCGCCGGCGCACCCCGTCGGACCACACGAACAACGGCATGCCGTCGACGAACTCGGTGCCGTGCGCGAAGCCGTCCAGGATGTTCCACCCGTGCTGGAGGTATCCCCAGATCCGCGGAGGGTACTCCAGCCCGGCGTACTCGGCCATGATGTGGGCATGGCCGTAGAAGTGGTTCGCGTGGTGCATAACTCAGAAGCCTAACGAACAAGGGTGCGAAGCTTGCCGTAGGTCGTCCGCAACGGGTTCACCACCGCACGACCGACCCGGTACGACCGGGACCGGCGCAGCTTGTCCAGCTGCGCCTCGAACCAGTCCACCTGAGTCCGTGCCTCGGCTAGCTCCGCCGACAGCCGCTCGATCATCGCCAGCTGCTCGGCTTGCCCCTGCGGCGTGACCGGCCGCTCGGTCTCGGCCCAGACGGCGTCGTCGACCTCCAGCCGGGCCACCGCCGCGAGCCGCTCGGTCAGCGCCCGCGGGGTGCCGCCGGCGCTCCACGGCAGCCGGGTCCCGGCCGCCATCGCCCGGTGCACGAACCGCGCCAGGTGCCGCACCGCCAGCTGGCCGTGGGTGCCGCCCGGGTGCGGCTCGCCGGCCGCCTCGTCCATGAGCGTGTACGACGACCCGTCGTGCAGCACGTTGTCCGTGCCGGCCGCGGCGGCGGTGTGGTGGTCCTGCGCCAGCAGCCAGTCGACGTACCCGATCACGGCCAGCCGCAGCGCCTGGTGGTCGTCGGCGCGTAGCGCGGCGACCAGCTCCTCCTCGACGAGCTCGCCCTGTGCGACGCCGGCGTCGCCGAAGCTGCGCGGCAGCCCGCCCGCGGCGTCGCCGGCGCTGAGCACGAACCAGTGGCCGGGCGCCAGCGCCGCGCCGAGCCCGGCCGTGACCGCGTCGTACGCGGTCCGGTAGGGGTCGGCCAGCTTCGGCCCGGCCGCGTGGTGCCGCGCGGTGGCGTGCGCGACCAGCGCCGCGTCG
>DASXRB010000546.1:0-1902 GCA_036506875.1 Kribbellaceae bacterium
GGGTCGGGCAAGCGATTCAAGCAGTGCCACGGGCGTGACCGGGCACAGGCCGCGGACGTGTTCGTGACGCGGCCGTTCGAGGGCCTACCGGGCGAGTGCGACCTGATCGCGTTCCGCGAGGTCGTCCCGGCCGCGACCGCCGTCCTGAAGGGCGCCGGCGAGGCGGCCGGCCGCGACGTCACGGTGTGCACGCTGCTGCCGATGGCGATGCCCGGCCTGGTCCGCGACGACGGGTCGATCTGGCTCGGCCTGCAGGTGCACCACTCGACCGGCGACCCGGCCCGCGACCTCGGCCACGTCCTGACCGCGGCCCTGACCACCGAGGCCGGCAACCCGGTGGACCCCGGCGACCTGTTCACCGACGGTCCGCGGCTGCAGGATCTCGTCGACACCTCGGCGGCGCTGGAGCCCGTCGTACACGAGGGTTTCGACTTCTGGGTCGCGGACGACGTCGAGGACCCGACCGGTGAGATCGCCGCCGGGCTGGAGCGCGCGAACGCGGCCGCCGACCCGACGGTGCGGCTGTCTTCCGTGGAGGCGGCGTACTGGACCCAGATGGGGAGCCGCCGGTTCCTGCGCTGGGTGATGCCGCACGACGAGGACACGCTGCTGCGGGCGCTCGCCCGGCTGCACGCCGCCGGCCGTTCCGGGCTCGGCGACGGTACGCGGCTGATCGGCTCGTTCCGCGCTCTCGGCGTCCTCGCGCCGGTGTGGGAGCTGCCCGCGGACCGGGACGCCGCCGCGCTGGAGGACCCGGCCGCGGAGTTCGCGAAGGCCATCGGCGAGGCCCTCGCCAACGACAAGCCGCTGACCGGGGAGGAACGCGCCGCCCGCGCCGGGCTCGCGAACCGCCAGCTCACCATCCGCTGACCGGCGGCAGCCGCTGAACCACCGCGCCCGGCGGACTCCCATGGGAGTCTGCCGGGCGCGTCTTCATGAGCGGGCGCCCGGAAGGGGGTGGCCCGGAAAATGGACGGCCCAAGTCCTGCTGACGGGGGAGCAACAGGGCCTGGGCCTGGCAGAAGAGTACTCAGAGTGCACGCCGACAACAAGTCCTGCCGGAGTGGCGCACATCGCGGCGCCGCTGAGCGCGCCCTCCGTCGTGCCGCTGAACGGCGAACCGCGGTCAGCCGAGGGACTCGCGGGCGATCGGGCAGGACATACAGCGGGGGCCACCGCGGCCGGAACCGAGCTCGGACCCGGCGATCCGGATGACCTCGATGCCCGACTCCTCCAAGCGGGCGTTCGTCTCCACCGTGCGCTCGTACGCGATGCACACCCGCGGCGCCAGCGCGAGGGTGTTGTTGCCGTCGTCCCACTGCTCGCGTTCGGCGGTGACCGGGTCCAGGCCGGTGTCGATCCGCCGCAGCGTGTCGATCCGCAGCGCCTTCGCGGCCGCGACCAGGAACGGCTCCGGCTCGGCGACGTGCAGGTGCTCCCCGCCGTCCTCCGCGGTGACGGCCATCGCGAGCAGGTCCTCGGCGACGTTCGGGTACATCAGCACCGCGTCGACGTCGACCATCGTGCACACCGTGTCCAGGTGCATGGTGGCGCGCTGCTGCGCGATCGGCACGGCGAGCACCGTGTGCGCGAGACCCCGGTCGAACACCCGCCGGGCGAGCCGCTCGACGCCGGCCGGCGTCGTACGCTCGCCGACCCCGACCGCCAGCACGCCCGGGCCGAGCGCGAGCACGTCGCCGCCCTCGACGTGCTCGAGCGTGTGGTCGTACACGCGCTCGACGCCGGCGAACCGCGGGTGGAAGGAGTAGATCAGCTCGGTCAGCTGCGTCTCGCGCGCCCGCGCCGGCATGGCCAGCGAGGTGACCGCCACGGTGTCGCGGATCCAGACGCTGGAGTCGCGGGTGAACAACAGGTTCGGCAGCGGGTCGATCAGGAAGTCCT
>DASXRB010000547.1:0-1733 GCA_036506875.1 Kribbellaceae bacterium
CCAGCGGCTTGCCCATCTCCAGCGTCATCAGCAACGCCAGATCGTCGACACGCTCAAGCAGCAATTCGTACGCCGCGGTCAGCATGTCGGCCCGCTCGCGCGGCGATGTCTTCGCGAAGACCGGCTGCGCGGCGACGGCCGCGTCGAGCGCGGCACGGCCATCCTCAGGTGACGCGTCTGCGACCGAGCACAGCTTCTCGCCCGTCGACGGATCGAGTACGTCGAACGTCCGGCCGCCGGAGGCATCGACCCACCGGCCGTCGACGTACAGGCGCTTCTCAACGGCGTCGACAATCTTCGCCTCGTCGACGTTGAGTCCTGGATAAGCAGCGGTCATGAGCCAGTCTCCATTTGACAGTCCGGGTGCCTGAGATACTCTGATTGTCAACAATCTACCAGTCGACAAGGTGAGGGAACACGTGGCCGAGCTGTCGCAGATCCTGAAACAGGCGACCGGAGTCGTCGCCGCCCGCGGTGAGGGTGTGCTGCTGTACGACGAGGACGATCGCCGGTACCTCGACTTCACGGCCGGCATCGGAGTGACGTCCACCGGGCATTGCCACCCCCGCGTAGTTGCCGCCGCCCGGGAGCAGGTCGGCAAGATCATCCACGCGCAGTACACAACGGTGATGCACCGGCCGCTGCTCACGCTGGTCGAGCGTCTCGGCGAGGTCCTCCCCCAGCAGCTCGACCGGATGTTCTTCGCGAACTCCGGCAGCGAGGCGATCGAGGCGGCCCTGCGACTCAGCCGGCAGGCGACCGGGCGGCCGAACGTGATCGTGTTCCACGGTGGTTTCCACGGCCGGACCGTCGCGGCCGCGTCGATGACGACCTCGGGAACCAAGTTCAGGTCCGGGTTCAGCCCCCTGATGGCCGGCGTACACGTATCGCCGTTCCCTGACCCCGGGCACTTCGGCTGGCCGGTGGAGCAGGCGACGGACTTCGCGCTGAGCCAGCTCGACTACGTGTTGCAGACCTTGAGTACGCCGGCCGACACCGCTGCCTTCTTCGTCGAGCCGGTGCTGGGCGAAGGCGGTTACGTACCGGCGAACGAGCGTTTCTTCACCGGACTCCGCGAACGCGCCGACGAGCACGGGATCCTGCTCGTGGTCGACGAAGTGCAGACCGGGTTCGGGCGGACCGGGAAGTTCTGGGGCGGCGACCACTTCGGTTCACAACCGGACATCCTCGTGACGGCCAAGGGGCTCGCGTCCGGCTTCCCCCTGTCCGGGATCGCGGCGTCGTCCGCGCTGATGGAGAAGGCGTGGCCGGGTTCGCAGGGTGGAACGTACGGCGCCAACGCGGTGGCCTGCGCGGCGGCTTTGGCAACGCTCGACGTGATCCAGGACGAGGGCCTGGTCCAGAACTCGGCAGAGCGCGGAGCCCAACTGAAGCAAGCCCTCCAGTTGATTGCCGACAAACACGAGCAGATCACTGACGTCCGAGGCCTCGGCCTGATGATCGGCAACGAGTTCCGCGACGCCGACGGGAAGCCCGATCCGATCACAGCGGCCGCCGTACAACAGGAAGCAGCCCGCCGCGGCCTGCTGTTGCTGACCTGCGGCGCGTGGGGCCAGGTAGTCCGCTTCATCCCCGCGCTCGTAGTCAGCCCCGACGAGATCGACGAGGCAGCCGGCATCTGGTCCGACGCCGTCAGCGCAGTCACCAGCTGACAAGCTGCTGCATCGGCCTGCATCTGCCGTCGGTTTGCGTCTGCCGGTGCTCAGGTTGCG
>DASXRB010000548.1:0-2245 GCA_036506875.1 Kribbellaceae bacterium
GGCGCTGGCCTCCAGCGCGGCCCTCCGGGTTGCAGGCGTCGACGGTCCGCGGACGTTCGACCAGCGGTCCGAGGTCGTCTGCGACGCGGACGGTACGCCGACCGGGTTGCTCCTGGAAGCGGCGGCGATCGCGCTGGTGGACGACGCGGTTCCGGCGGCATCGGTCGAGGAGATCGCCGACGGTGCCAGGGCGGCGTTGTCCGGGATGGCCGCGCTCGGGATCACCGCAGCGCACGCGCTCGAGCACGCGCCGGAGGCGTCGACGGTCTACGACCTCATCGAGCGCGACGGCGACCTGCCGGTCCGGTTGCGGTGCTCGCCGTGGGTGCAGCCCGGCACCGACGAGGAGGACTGGGCGGCGGTCGCGCAGCTCCAGGGAGCCGGCGGCCGGCGCTGGTACGTGCGCGGCGCGAAGCTGTTCATCGACGGCACCGTCGACAACGGCACGGCATGGCTTGCGGAGGCCGACACGCTGGGTGAGTCGACGTCGCCGTACTGGCCGGACCCGGCGGCGTACGCACGGGCGATCTCCTGGTTCGACGAGCACGACGTGCCGACCACCACGCACGCGATCGGTGACCAGGGCGTCCGGCACGTGCTGCAGGCACTGGCGGCGACGCGCGGACGGCTGCGGCACCGGGTCGAGCACATCGAGACGATCCCCGACGACCTCGTGGAGGCCTTCGCGAGGCTGCCGATCGCGGCGAGCATGCAGCCCTCGCACTGCACGGAGTACACCGCACCCGACTACAGCGACAACTGGTCGACGCGGCTCGGCCCGCCGCGCGCCAGCCGAGGGTGGCGGATCGCCGACCTGCGCAGCGCGGGCGTGCGCGTCGCGCTCGGGTCGGACTGGCCGATCGCGGACTACGACCCTCGGGGCATCCTGGCGGCGGCGCAGCTGCGTCGCCGCGGAGGCGCGCCGGACCGTACGCCGATCGGCCCGGAGCAGGCGATCTCCGCCCGGATGGCGCTCGAGGGCTACACCACGCACGCGGCCTGGTCGGTCGGTGAGGACGACGTCGCGGGCACGATCGAGGTCGGCAAGCGCGCCGACCTGACGGCGTTCGCGGTGGACCCGCTGGTTGCGCCGCCCGACGAGCTGGTCGAGGCTTCGATCATGCTCACCGTGTCCGGCGGGGTGATCACCCATGAGGCCCTGGTCGGTGCGGCGTGGAGCTGATCACCGGGGCCGCGCTCGACTCGCCCGCGCGCGTCGACCCGCCGGCGAGAGCCACCGTGCGGGTGGGGCTGGTCCAGCACGCGTGGCGTGAGAACTCGGACGAGCTCGTGAAGGTGCTCGACGAAGGCATCGGCCTGGCCGTGGGTGCCGGCGCGCAGGTCGTGTTCCTCACGGAGCTGACGCTGTCGCGCTACCCGGCGTTCGAGCAGCCGACCGGCGTACCGGCTGACGCGGCCGAGGACCTCGAGTCGGGCCCGACCGTGGCATTCGCGGCGAGCGCGGCACAGCGCCACGGCGCATTCGTGCACGCATCGCTCTACGAGCGGGCCGACCCGGACGACACCGGCGACGGCCTGGGGTTCAACTCCGCCGTGCTGGTCGACCCCGCCGGTCGACTGGTCGCCCGGACCCGCAAGACACACATCCCGGTGACGGAGGGATACGTCGAGGACAAGTACTTCCGGCCCGGGCCTGCGGAGGACGCCTACCCGGTGCACGACGTCGCGGCGCTCGGCCTGAGGCTTGGGCTCCCGACCTGTTGGGACGAGTGGTTCCCCGAGGTGGCCCGGATGTACGGCGTGCAGGGCGCCGACGTGCTCGCCTACCCGACCGCCATTGGCTCGGAGCCCGACCACCCCGACTTCGACACCCAGCCACTGTGGCAGCAGGTGATCGTCGGCCATGCGATCGCCAACGGCCTGTTCATCGTGGTCCCGAACCGGACCGGTGAGGAAGGAGCGCTGCGGTTCTACGGCTCGTCGTTCGTCGTCGATCCCTACGGACGGCCGCTCGTCCAGGCGCCGCGCGACGAGGAGGCCGTGCTGGTCGCAGACCTCGACCTCGACCAGCGCCGGGACTGGCTCACGCTGTTCCCGTTCTTCAGCACCCGCCGGCCAGAGACGTACGGCGGGCTCACGTGAGCTTGACTGACCCCGGTCTGCATTAGGGCACCTGAGGATGGCCCAAGAACGACCGCTGTGCGTGGCAAATGCGTGGCAGGAGGATCGTCAGCCACCGTCGGCAACCAACGCTCGTCACCCTGTTTGCGCAGGTCAGCCGCAC
>DASXRB010000549.1:0-3675 GCA_036506875.1 Kribbellaceae bacterium
TGTAGACGACGCCCGTGCCGGGCGTGGCGACGACGACCAGCGTGGTCAGCAGGAACGCGATGCTCATGTCCTCTACCGTGGCTGCGAGTATGGCCCCGTGACCAGGGCCAATGCCGACGCGAACGACAGGTCCATAACCACGGGCTCCGACTTCCTGCAGCTCGACGCCGGCGAGGCGCCGCGAGGTGGGCGGGCCGCCTGGCTGGCCGGCCGGCTGCGGACAGCGATCGCCGACGGCCGGCTGCCGGTCGGCAGCACCCTGCCGGCGACGCGGGTCCTGGCCGCCGAGCTGCGGGTCTCGCGCGGCGTCGTCACCGAGGCCTACCTCCGGCTCGGCGAGGAAGGACTGATCGCCGGTCGCGGCCGCAACGGAACGGCCGTCGTCGCCACGCCGGCCGGCGTGCCGTTCACTCCGCCCGGCGGGACGGCGGCGCCCACGACGCGGGACCTGTTCGACCTCGCGCCGGGGCCGGAGATCTTCGACGCCATGCGGACGGCGACGGCGCGGTTCGACCTGTCGCCCGGGCTGCCCGACCTGGCCGCGTTCCCGCGGGCCGCGTGGCTGCGTGCGGAGCGCGGCGTGCTGAACGGGCTCGAGCCGTCCGACCTCGGGTACGGGGACCCTCGCGGCACTCCCGCCCTGCGCCGGGCGGTCGCGAGCTGGCTGGCGCGCAACCGCGGCATCGTGGCCGACCCGGCCGGCGTCATCGTGGTGGCCGGCGTGGCGCAGGCGCTGACGCTGCTGGCCCAGGTGCTGCGCGACACCGGCCTGACCGCGGTCGCCGTGGAAGACCCGGGCTCGCTCGGCGCCCGGCAGGTCCTGCAGGCGTGGGGCCTCGACACCCCGCCGGTCGCGGTCGACGCCGGCGGCCTGCGCGTGGACGCGCTGCGGGACAGCGGCTGCGCGGCGGTGATGGTGACGCCGGCTCACCACTTCCCGACCGGCGTGGTGCTGGACGGTGAGCGGCGGCGCGGACTGGCCGAGTGGGCCGAGGCGGGCGGGCTGGTGATCGAGGACGACTACGACGCCGAGCACCGGTACGACCGGCCGCCGGTCCCCGCACTGCGGTCGATGCTCGCCGAGCAGGTCTGCTACGCCGGCAGCGTCTCCAAGCTGCTCGCGCCGGCCCTCCGGATCGGCTGGGTGCTGCTGCCGGGCCGGCTGCGGGACGCGTTCGTGGAGGCCAAGCGCAACGCCGACCTCGGCAACGCGGCACTGCCGCAGCTGGTGCTGGCCGACGTGATGGAGTCCGGTGCGCTCGAACGCCACCTGCGGCTGCTCCGCCGCCGCCACGTCCGGCGCCGCGACGCGATGATCGCCGCACTGCGCGAGCAGCTGCCGGACGCGGTCGTGCACGGCGCGGCGGCCGGCCTGCACCTGATGATCACGCTGCCGACCGAGACGCCCGACGCGGAGCTGGCCGCCGCCGCGATGCGGTACGGCGTCAAGGCACACCCGCTGTCCTGGCACCGGCAACGCCCGGGCCCGTCCGGCCTCGTCCTCGGGTACGCCGCCAGCCCGCCCTCGGACCTCGAGTCCGGTATCGCGGCACTGGCGGCCGCCGTACGACCGCTGCTCTGAACCGACGCGGCGAACCCAGTGTGATCTGGTCATCACAGGCAGAGAATCCCTTCTCTGCAAGGCGGTTGAGGATGCACACTCTCCGGGTGACGTCCGAGACCACCGCCCACCGCGACACGTTGTGCCGCGTCAGGCAGTATTGGCGCGGGGAGGTGTGATGTCAGAGGACTTCGACAACCTGCGGAACGGCTTCCGGGCGCAGGACGACAAGGTCGCGATCCTGCGTGAGGCGCTGGCGTCCGCGGGCGTCGAGCTCGGTGAGTACGAGAAGGGCGTGATCGCGCGCTGGGACTGGCCCACGCTCGCGGTGGTCACCAGCCTGGTCACGAAGGTCGCGTCGGCGACCGCGCGACGCCAGGGTCAGTACCGAATGCCCTGAGCTCAGCTGACACGCACGGTCCGGTGCGCCCCGCGACTCGAGCCGGGCCCCACGACGCACCGGCCGGGACGGAAATCCGGCCGGGACGTCCCCGGACCTCACAAAGAAAGCCCGGCCGCGGGGCGGCGCGGCCGCAAGCAGACAGTTGCCGGTGCCTGCCCGCCCCCCGGGACGCACCGGCGTCATCTCCTCGACCCGTCTATCGCTCTGAGTCGCCCCGGCGTTACATTCCGCCGCATCCCTCCACGTCGCCAGCCGCAGCCGGCGAGGCCCTGCGACCGCACACAGCACCGGCGCCCGTCGTACGCCTGGGGCACGACGGGCGCCGGCACGACCGGGCTCTCGATCGGGCTACACGTTGAAGATGCTGACTCCGCCCGGCCCGACCAGCAGCCCGACCACGATCAGCACCGCGCCCATGAGGATCTGGCCGCGGACCAGCGAGACGATCCCCGAGATCACCAGAATGGCGGCGAGGATCCAGAGCAGGGTTGCCATGACTGTCCTTCCTTCTCAGCTGGCGGGCTGCAAGTCGCCGGCGGCCCGCTCGGTGGTGGGACTCGAGATACCGGTGCACTTTTGGCTGACGGGTCAAACGGTGGGCGGCAGCAAAGCCCGGTATCCGGACCGGCCTTTTCGCTGACCGGACGCGGGAGACAGACACGCCGGTGCGTTTGCCCGTACGACGACCTGCTGGTGGGCTCGAAGCGTGGTTCAGACACGTAGCCACACCCAGCGTGCCTGACATGAGGTGGCTTCTCGTGAACGCCCCGAACACCTCCATCCCCATCCCATCCGTCGCTGACCGGAAGGACCGGCAGCACCGCGCCGAGGAGACCCATCGGCTCCTCACCCTCGCGGAGGACAGCGAGGACCCCGAGCGCCAGCGGCTGCTGGACCACGTGGTCCTGCTGAACACCGGCCTGGCCGAGGCGGTCGCCGCCCGGTACCGCGGCCGCGGTGTCGACAGCGACGACCTGAGCCAGGTCGCGTACCTGGGTCTGGTCAAGGCCGTGCACGGCTTCTCGACCCGGAAGAGCACCGAGTTCGTCGCGTACGCCGTACCGACGATCCGCGGCGAGGTGAAGCGGCACTTCCGCGACGCGGCCTGGGCCGTCCGGCCGCCACGGCGCACCCAGGAGTTACACGCCGCGATCGCGATCGCCGAGCCGCAGCTGATGCAACGGCTGCACCGGCCGCCGACGGTAGCCGAGCTGGCCGCAGAGGTCGGCGCCCCGCCGGACGAGGTGGTCGCGGCACAGTCCGCGGCCGACGCCGGCTGCTTCGCGCCGCTGTCCCTCGACGCGCCCGCCACACAGGGCTCGCCGGGCGCGGTGAACGACCTGCTCGGCGCTCTCGAGGAGGACTACGACCGGGTCGACCGCAAGCTGCTGCTGCAGCCGCTGGTCGCCGGCCTGCGTGACCGGGAGCGGCGCATCCTGGAGCTCCGCTTCGAGCACGAGTGGAGCCAGGAACGCATCGGCGCCGAGCTCGGCGTCAGCCAGATGCAGATCTCCCGGCTGCTCCGCGAGATCCTCGGCAAGCTCCGCGCCGCCCTCGACGAGGCCGTCCTCGACGGGGCCGAACCGGTCATGCGCACGGCGGCCTGACCGGCGACGCCGCGGCCCGGGATGTCAGGTGGCTCCCGGGCCGCGGCGCGCGTGCGGCGTCGTCACCGGCCGACGGCCCGGGCCAGCTCGGCCTTGGTCATCTT
>DASXRB010000550.1:0-3197 GCA_036506875.1 Kribbellaceae bacterium
CGTCGCGCTGGCCTGCGACGTCACCGACCGGGCACAGGTGGACGCGACCGTCGCCGTCGCCGCGGAGCGTTTCGGCGGGCTCGACGCCTTGGTCAACAACGCTCAGACATCCGTGCAACGGCTGCTCGCCGAGACCACGCCAGAGGATGTGGACATCTGCTGGCGGAGCGGGCCGATGGCGACCCTGTTCGCGATGCAGGCCGCCCTGCCACTGCTGCGCAGCAGGGGCGGTGGCTCGATCGTCAACGTGGGGTCGAGCACGGCCATCGACGGCAACGCGACCTTCGGCGCCTACGCGATGGCCAAGGAGGCCATCCGCGGGCTGAGCCGCGTCGCCGCTCGGGAATGGGGCCGTTACGGGATCCGGGTGAACGTCATCGTGCCCAACGCACTCTCGCCCTCGGCGGAGCGGTTCAAGCTGGCCGAGCCGGAGCGGTTCAGGAAGCTGGAGGAGACGATGCCGCTGCGCCGCATGGGCGATCCGGAGACCGACATCGGACGGGCGGTGGTCGCGCTGGTCAGCGACGACCTGGCCTACCTGACCGGGGACACCCTGATGCTCACCGGAGGCGCGTGATGCCCGGTCCACCGACGACCACCCCGACTCCAGCGATGACGACCGTCCAGCGGCTGGCCCGCGTCGAGGCCCGCCTCGACATCGCCCAGCTGCCGATCCGCTACGCGCTGGCCGTGGACCAGCGCGACCTCGACACCTGGGTCGGCCTGTTCGTGCCCGACGTCGACATGGGCCGCCACGGCACCGGCCGCGACGCGCTGCGCGAGTTCATCGTCCCCCGACTGCGTTGGTTCTACCGGTCGGTGCACCTGGTGTGCGGGCACCGGATCGAGCTCGGACCCGACGGGCCCGACGGGCCCGTCACGGCCACCGGGCAGGTCTACTGCCGCGCCGAGCACGAGATCGACGACCGCTGGGTGGTGATGGCGATCCGCTACGACGACGTCTATCGGTGCGTCGGGACGCAGTGGCTGTTCGAGCGCCGCCGCGAGCGCCACTGGTACGCCGCGGACCTGACCGAGCACCCGCAGGCGGTGGGGTTCGACGGCTGGGTCGCGGGGCCACCCGGGCTGCCGGGGGCCGAGGCGACCTGGCACGCCTTCTGGGCGGGCGAGGCCACCCTCCCGACGCGATCGCCCGCGCCGCATCCCGCGGCCGCAAAGGCCGCGCGCCGCTGATGGCCCCCGATGCCGTGGCGGTCGAGTGCGATGTCACCAGCGAGACAGCACGGCAGCACCCGGTGGACGCGGCCGTCGACCGTCTGGCCATGCGGCGCACCGGCGGCGGGTCGATCGTGAACCTCACCTCGATGTCGGCGATCGTCGCCACCGGGGCGACGGTACCCAGCGCGGGATACTGCGCGGCGAAGGCGGGGCTGGCCCACCTCACCCGGGAGCTTGCCGTGCAGTGGGGGCGTTACGGGGTGCGGGTCAACGCGGTGGCCCCCGGCATGTTCCGCACGGCGATGGTGGACGACGCCGCGGAGCCCCCAGGCTTCTTCGCCGACCGCCTGGTGATCAAGCGGGTCGGTGGCGCGCGGGACATCGTGGGCGGTGCAGTTCCTACTCTCCGACGCCGCGGCCTACGTCACCGGGCAGCAGCTGGTCGTAAACGGCGGTCGGACGATCACCTGACGGTCACTCGCAGGCGTTCGGGACGAACGGAGGGAACTCGCCCGCGTCCCAGCCTCCGAGGAAATCCCTCCAGAATGCTGGACTCCGCTACACGGAGATCACGCTGAGGTGGGCGCCGAGCCCGGCAAAGTCTTCTGGGTTGCGTGTGACAAGCTGCAGGGAGCTGGCTGAGGCGACCGCTGCGATGAGCAGATCGGCAAGGCGCTTTCGCGCTTGGCGGCCCTTCGCGAGCACGGCGGCGTAGATCACGCCGTAGGCACGAGCTGCCTCGGCGGCTGATCTCTGCGATGTCGATCACGGCCGAGGTATCGAGAAGGACGTTGTAGGCGGAATTCACCGGCTATCACCGAGCAGGTAGTCCTGATCGACCACGGCGTCCACATCGGCGCGGAACCGGTCGTAGTCGACGGCAGGCAGTTTGGCCGCAGCCCGCCGCACCTCCACCCAGGGGACGAACACCCGCCGGCCCGCGGCAAGGCGGAGCGCGTGCGCGCGGACCTCGTCCACCTGCTCCGGCGTCAGCCGATCGACCAGTTCATGGACATCGTCGTAGTTGTGCGCCGCAGTCACGGGTCTGAGTGTACGGCCCATCGCGATCATCCACCGGGAGGCGAATCACTCAGCGCGCTGCTACACAGCGGTGTCCGAGCCCATCGACGACGAAGCGGCAGGCCTATGACGTGCAGCTTTGCGGCCGATCGCTCTCGCGACAGAACTCGACCTGGGAGTTGCCGTTACCGGTCCGCGCGAAGCACGAGGCCCTGGGCGTTGAAGAAGAAGCCACCCGGAGTGAGCATGGCGACCCGAGCGTCGGGCACCTGCCGTTGCCCCGCGTCGCCGCGGAGCTGCCGGACGGCCTCGCGCAGGTGGCCTGCCCCCTGCGACCCGCCCTCCGAGAGGCTGCCGCCATGCGGGTTCACCGGCACCCGACCCTTGAGCAGCACCCGGTTCTGCACGTCGTTCCACTGTTCGGCGAGGTAGTCACCCGCTTCGCCGTCGGCGCAGAATCCGTAGGACTCGAAGCAGCGCAGGGTGATCACCGTGAACCCGTCGTACGGCAGGTACACGTCGATGTCGTCGATCCACAGCTCGCTGCGCTCGCGCAGCGTCCGCGCGGCGACTGCCTGCCCGGTGTGCTGCAGGTCGGACACGAGATGCTCCTCGGGGTGCGCCGTCATCCCCATGGACAGCGCGTGCACCAGCACCGCAGTGCCGGGCAGGTCGCGGGCCCGCGCGGTGGTGGTGAGGACGAAGGCGTCGGCCCCGTCCACCGGAAGGTCCATGTCGAGCACACACAGCGGCTCGCGGACCATGCGGGCGCCGAGGTAGTCGGCAAGGGTGAGCGGCTCGCGCAACACGGCCTCGGGGTTGTCGGCGGCGTTGCGGCGACCGTTGATCGCTACCAGAGCGAAGTCCTCGCGGCCGCGGCCGAAGTCCGCGAGGTACCGCGCCGCCCACGCGGCGTAACCGGTCGAGCCCGACAGGCTCCATGGCTCGGACTCGTAGTGCCCATCGCCCATGCTCGCGCGCCCGTCGCCGAGGCCGAG
>DASXRB010000551.1:0-4026 GCA_036506875.1 Kribbellaceae bacterium
GGCGCGGCTGCGCGAGCTGGGCGCGAAGGTTCCGCGGGCCCGGTCGCGGACGGCCGGGGAGCTGACCGAGACCGAGGAGCGGATGGCCCGGCTGGTGCAGCAGGGCATGCGGAACCGGGAGATCGCGACCGCGTTGCACTACAGCCCGCGCAGCGTCGAGGTCTACTTGTCGCGGATCTACGCCAAGCTCGGCATCTCCTCGCGGCTCGAGCTGGCCCGGGTGCTCGACGGTCAGGGTACGGCGATCGGCAGGGCGCGCTTGTGAGCGGTCCGGCGGTGCCAGGTCGTGACGGTCTCGTACACGTCGTCGCTGACGGGCTTGCCCTCGAGGAAGTCGTCGATGTCGTCGTACGTGATGCCGAAGGCGTGCTCGTCCGGCAGGCCCGGGCGGTTCGTCTCCAGGTCCGCGGTCGGCACCTTGCCGGTGACCTCCGCGGCCGCACCGAGCGCGGTGCCGAGCGCCCGGACCCGGCGCTTGGTCAGGCCGGACAGCGGGGTCAGGTCGCAGGCTCCGTCGCCGTACTTGGTGAAGAAGCCCATCACCGCCTCGGCCGCGTGGTCGGTGCCGACGACGAGTGCGCCGCGGGCGCCGGCGACGGCGTACTGCGCGACCATCCGCTGCCTGGCCTTGATGTTGCCGAGCAGGAAGTCCTCGCGCTCGCCAAGACCGTTCTCGACCGCGCCGAGCAGGGCGTCGCTGGCCGGCCGGACGTCGACCGTGAGGACCTCGTCGGGCCGGATGAACTCCAGCGCCCGGACCGCGTCCACCTCGTCGTGCTGGACGCCGTACGGGAGCCGCATCGCCACGAACCGGGCCGGGCGGACGCGCTCGACCGCGAGCTGGCACAGCCGGCCGGTGACGGCGGAGTCGACGCCGCCGCTGATCCCGAGCACGTACCCGGACGCGCCCGTCGCGACCAGCAGATCGGCGAGGAACGCGACCCGGCGGGCGATCTCGGCCTCGGCGTCGAACCGTTCCGGCACGCCGAGCTCGGCGATGATCCGGGCCTGCAGATCGGTCATGGCCGGGACCTTAGCTGTTGTGTGTTCCGCTCTGGCACGCCGGCCGGGGCGGACGTTTGATGAGACCCGGAGGTGCGTTGATGAAAGCGATCCAGATCACCGAGTACGGCGGCCCCGAGGTGCTCAGGTACGTCGACCTGCCGGAGCCCGAGCCGCGTGCCGGCTACAGCCGCATCCAGGTCAGCCGGGCCGGCATCAACTACGCCGACACGCACCAGACGGAGAACACGTACCTGACCCCGACGACGCTGCCGGTGGTCCCGGGGGCGGAGGTCGCCGGCACCACCGAGGACGGCCGCCGGGTGGTCGCGCTGCTGCCGGCCGGCGGGTACGCGCAGGTGGCTCTGGCCGCGGACGCGCTCACGTTCGACATCCCCGACGGCGTGAGCGACGGCCAGGCGCTGGCACTGGCCCTGCAGGGCGTCACCGCCTGGCACCTGCTGACCATGTCGACGCACCTGGCCAAGGGCGAGTCGGTCGTCGTGCACGCCGCGGCCGGCGGGGTCGGGTCGGTCGCCGTCCAGCTGGCGAGGGCCTTCGGCGCCGGGCGGGTGATCGCGACGGCATCGTCCGCGGAGAAGCGGTCGCTGGCTCTGGAGCTCGGCGCGGACGTGGCGGTGCCGCCGGAACCGGACGGGCTGAAGGAGCGGCTGATCGAGGCCAACGGCGGACAGCCGGTGGACGTGGTGCTGGAGATGGTGGGCGGGCCGGTGTTCGACCAGTCGCTGCGGGCGGTGGCGCCGTTCGGGCGGCTGGTGACCTTCGGGCAGGCGTCCCGGCAGGCGGCGACACCGGTGGACCCGGTCCGGTTGATGGCCGCGTCGCGGACGGTCGCCGCGTTCTGGCTCGGGCACTGCTTCCGCCGTCCGGAGCTGCTCGCCGTGCCGTTGCGGGAGCTGTTCACGCTGACGGCGTCGGGCGCGTTGCGCCCCGTCGTCGGCGGTACCTATCCGTTGTCCGAGGCCCGGGCGGCGCACGAGGCGATCCTCGCCCGCGGCACGGTCGGCAAGCTGCTGCTGGACCCGGCGTCATGAGCACGATCGCGGATCTGCCCTACGAGTCGGCCGCGCGGTTCGGTGCGGAGCCGGCGCTGCAGTACCGAGCCGGCGACGGCTGGGAGCAGCAGTCGTTCGACGAGCTGGCCGCCGTCGTACAGGACGTGGCGCTCGGCCTGGCCGCGTCCGGGATCGAGCCCGGTGACCGGGTCTGCATCCTGGCCGAGACCACGCCGGCCTGGACCCGGGCCGGGCTGGCGGTCCTGGCCGCGGGAGCTGTCGTCGTACCGATCTATGCGACCTCGTCACCAGAGGAGTGCGCGTGGGTGATCGCGGACTCGGGTGCCCGGCTGGTGCTGTGCGCGCCCGACGCCCAGCCGCGGCTCCCGGCCGACTGCAAGGCGCTGGCGCTCGAGCCCGGGCTGGAGTCGCTGGCGCAGCTCGGACGCGCCGAGGGCGACGCCGCCGAGCTGGAGTCGCGGCGGAAGGCGGTGCGGCCGGAGGACACGGCGCTGATCATCTACACGTCCGGGACGACCGGGCGGGCGAAGGGCTGCCAGCTCACGCACCGGAACTGGCTGCGGGTGTGCGAGCTGACCGTGGAGCTGAACTACATCCGGCACGGCGACGTCGTGTACCTGTTTCTGCCGCTGGCGCACGTGTTCGCGCAGATGACGCAGTTCGCCTCGCTGGCGGTCGGGGCGACCCTGGTGTTCTGGGGCGGGGACGTCGCGCGGATCGTGCCCGAGCTGGCCGAGGTACGGCCGACCTTCCTGCCGTCCGTGCCGCGCATCTTCGAGAAGGTCCACGCCATGCTGAACGCCGCGCCCATCTCGGAGGAGGAGCGCCGGGCCCGGGCGCGGGCACTGTTCGGCGGGCGGCTGCGGCAGGCACTGAGCGGGGCCGCGCCGATCGCCCAGGAGGTCGTGGACTTCTTCCACGCCGCCGGCGTACCGGTGCTGGAGGGGTACGGCCTGACCGAGACCACCGGGATCGGCACGGTCAACACGATCACGTCGTACCGGACCGGGTCGGTCGGCCGGCCGACGCCGAGCGTGGAGCTGCGGCTGGCGTCCGACGGCGAGATCGAGATGCGCGGGCCGCACGTGTTCGCCGGCTACTGGAACAACCCCGCGGCGACCGCCGAGGTGCTGCAGGACGGTTGGTTCAGGACCGGGGACCTCGGCACGATCGACGCGGACGGGTTCGTCCGGATCACCGGCCGGAAGAAGGACATCATCGTCACCTCCGGCGGCAAGAACATCAGCCCGGCCAACCTCGAGAACGACCTGCGCCAGTCACCGTGGATCTCGCACGCCATCGTGTACGGCGACCGCCGGCCCTACCCGGTCGCGCTCATCACCCTCGACCCCGACACCGTCCCCGCCTGGGCGGCGGCCAAGGGTGTGCCGGTGAGCTCGCCCGAGGTGGAGGCGCTGATCGCGGGCGTGGTCGACTCGGTGAACTCGCGCTACTCCCGGGCGTCCCAGATCAAGCGGTTCGCGATCCTCCCGGCCGACCTCACCGTGGAGGCGGGAGAACTGACGCCGAGCCTCAAGATCAAACGGCGGGTGGTGGCCGACAACCACGCCGCGGTGATCGAGTCCCTGTACACGTAAAGGGTTCCCCGCGCACCCGGAAGAGCTCACTTACCCTTGCTGCCTTCCGGCCCTGGGGGAGTTGGGCGAGATACCGCCACGCGGGGAACCTCGGACGAGTGTACGCGATCCCCGGTCACGCTCCGAATCCGCTTGCGTCGGCTACCTAGCCTGGAGGGCGTGCCCAGACTCGAGCTTGGTCCGGTGGGGATAGCGACAGGTCTCGACAGCAGTCCGGCGTCGCTGGAGGCGGCGGCGCTGGTGGAGGAACTCGGATTCTCGACGCTCTGG
Organism: Kribbellaceae bacterium; assembly: GCA_036506875.1. Classification (GTDB taxonomy): domain Bacteria; phylum Actinomycetota; class Actinomycetes; order Propionibacteriales; family Kribbellaceae; genus DASRHY01. The sequence continues at coordinate 3,908 of DASXRB010000551.1, forward strand.
CTGAACGGCGGCCCGCTGCCCGGCTTGCGGACCATCGCCGACGTGACGCGCGCGACGCGCACGATCCGCGTCGCCGCCGGCATCCTGTCGGTCGACAAGTACGACGCCACGAGCGTCGC
>DASXRB010000552.1:0-3852 GCA_036506875.1 Kribbellaceae bacterium
AACCGGCTTCAAGGTGTACGTCTCGCCGTCGAGCCACGACCACGCCACCATCGCCTGGTACACGTCGCGCATCGCGGGCCAGCTGCACGGATACGGTCTCCCGGTGCGCTATGCCGGGTACGGAAACCCTGCGAAGGTGCGCGGCATCATCACGGTCAGCGAGGGCAGCCGCGGGTGCTCCGGCAGTTCGACGACGCTGGCGAACACGTACTGGTACTACGCCGCCATGCCCGGTGGCTACTACATGTACCGGTCGGACATCGTCGTCTGCGCAGCGCGGTACGCGCACCTGTCCGGCGCGCAGCGCGCGGCGGTCCTCCGGCACGAGTTCGGCCACACCATGGGCCTTGGGCACACGAACTACAGCTATCGCGGCACCTACCAGATGATGAACGCGTACCTGCATTCGAGCGTCCGCACGTACGAGACCGGCGATGTCGCGGGCCTGAAGCGCCTCGCGGCAGGCACGGCGATCGTGCGCAGCAGGGTCAGCTAAACCGTCCACGCCGGACGAACGCTCTCGCCGATCCCGAGGAGGTCACGCCTCCTCGGGATCGCGGGCGCGTGCTGACCGCCCACCGTCTACGGGCACGACGGCTGCGGTGATGAAGCTCGCTTCCTCGCGCAGCAGGTACGCGACGGCCGACGCGACTTCGTCGGGCCGTCCCACCCGGCCGACCGGGTGGAGCAGGCGCATCTGATCCTCGATCCGGGCTGCCGCCGCGGGTTCGTGCCCGCTCAGGAATGCGGCGTAACGCTCGGTGCGGACCGATCCCGACGCCACGGCGTTGACCGGAATGCCGCGCGGACCGTAGTCGACGGCAAGTGCGCAGGTCAGCCCTTCTACGGCTGCCTTCGCCGTCACGTACGGCAGAGCGCCCCGAACGGCCCGCTGCGCCTGGTGCGACGAGACGTTCACGATCGCCCCGCCCGTCGCGGCGGAATCGCCGGATCGCGGTCGCGCATCCCACGACGGTAGGGTTTCGGGTTCAGCCCGATCAGATCGAGAACCTCGCGCGTCGATGCCGTATGAATGTCCGCGTCGCGGAAGACGGCGGCGTCGTTCACCCAACCGGCCAGCATGCCTGCCGCCCGTGCCAGATCGGCGGCGTACTCGGTGACCGATTCGACGTCGGCATCACCGACGACGGCGATCACGCGGCGCCCGGCCAGATGGGTGTCCGTCCAGGCCAGAGCCGACGGGCCGAGCTCGATCGCGACCACCGTGTCAGATCGCCCAGCAGCCGCGCGACGATCGACCGGCCGATGCCGCGACCCCCGCCCGTCACGACATAACTGCGGCCCACGACATAACTGCGGCCCACGACATCCTCTCGTCGCGCGAGAAGCTATCGCGGGGGCGGCGCGCCTGTCTTGCGTGCCTATGTCCGAGCACCATTGATGCTGGTGTGTTCTATGTCGTAATTGTGAATATTGAGACGCCGTCGTACGGTGGTGCCCAGTCGTGATGATCTTGACGGCCACCGACGCCGGCTCAGCCTGACACCGATGAGAGCTCCACGCGCTCGGCGGGCGGTTTGCCCCCCCGGGCACGGGAAGGATCGTCCATGGCATCCCCACACATCGCCCGGCACGCTCGCCGCGGCCTCGATTCGCCCAATCCCGATGCGGTAGCCGGCGCTCGCCGGCCGACAGAAGTCCGGATCGCCGTGCTCGGCGTCGGCGGTGCGCTGCTCGCCGCGGTCACCGGTATCTGGCCGACACCGACGGCCTCAGCCGACCCGTCCGCCAGCGCCTGGCATCGGCTGCGCGTGTGCGAGTCGAGCAACAACTACTCGATCAACACCGGCAACGGCCACTACGGCGCCTACCAGTTCGACCTGCCGACCTGGCGCAGCGTCGGCGGCTCCGGCTACCCGAACCTGGCCTCGCCCGCCGAGCAGGACGCCCGCGCGCTGATCCTCTACCGGATGCGGGGCTGGCAACCCTGGCAGTGCACGAGCATCGTCGGGCTGCGCGAGGACACCGACGCGCGATCCGGCCGCACGAACGACATCCACCTGCCCGATCCGACCGACAGAAACTCCTCCTCCGAAGCGCCACCCTGGCCCGGCGTGGACTACACCTACGGCGATGACAGCCCCCACATCCGCCACTGGCAGCAGGCGATGATCGCCCGCGGTGCCCCGCTGACCGCACCCGGCCACTTCGGCCCGAAGACCCTGGCCGCGGTCACCCAGATCCAGCAGCTCAACCACCTGCCCGTCACCGGCATCCTCGGCCCGCGCACCTGGCCGCTGGCCTGGACCGGCACCTACGAGCGCCCGGCCTAATACTGCAACCGCATTTAGGGTGGGTAGCCGCGGGAGCGGTAGTGGCGATGCGAGCTTGGTCTTGGAGCATCGTCGCCAGAGCCGGCGTCGCGCCGGCGCGCAGGCCCACGCCGCCGACGAACAGCTCGGCGATGCTGTCGTCGGCGACGTCCCACCGGCCGGCCACGAAGTGGCCCAGTCGCAGCATCCCTCGAGGTGCGCCGATCGATCCGGCGCCGAGCGCGCGTCACGTAGGAAGAGACCAACGTCCTCACTCCGCGGTGTCTAGCTGGGAGTCCGCTGAACAATCCGCGTGGCTCGGGGTGTTGATCGTCCCGGTTCGGGATGATCTCGGGATGCAGGGTCGGTCTGGGGTTCAGCGGGGTCTGCTGGATGTGGAGTCGGTGGCGGGGCATTTGCTGAGGCCGGGCAGTGTGTTCGCGTTTCTGGCCGAGCATCGCCGGGAGTTGTTCGCGGATGCGATGTTCGCGGACTTGTTCCCGTCGGGTCGGGGTCGCCCGTCGGTGCCGGCGGATGTGATGGCCGCGGTGATCACGTTGCAGGCGCTGCACGGTCTGTCTGATGCCGACACGGTGGATGCGGTCACGTTCGATCTGCGGTGGAAGGCGGCGTGCGGGCTGCCGATCACGACGGCGGCCTTTCATGCGACGACGTTGACGTATTGGCGGCGCCGGCTGGCTGCCTCGGAACGGCCGAACCGGATCTTCGAGGCGGTCAAGGCGGTGGTTGCGCAGACCGGGGTGCTGGCCGGGAGGACGCGGCGGGCGTTGGACTCGACGATCCTCGATGACGCGGTGGCCACCCAGGACACGTTGACCCAGTTAATCGCCGCGACCCGCCGGGTCCGCCGCGAGGTCCCCGGCGCGGTCGAGGTGATCAATGCGGCGTGTTCGGCGCATGACTACGACGACCCGGGCAAGCCGGCGATCGCCTGGAACGACGAAGCGGCGCGCGCGCAGCTGGTCGACGCGCTGGTCGGTGACGCGTTCGCGGTGCTGCACGGGCTGGGCGAGCAGAGCGAGCCCGGTGCGGCCGACGCGCTCGGGCTGCCGGCGCTGATCGCCGGACAGGACGTCGAACTCATTGATGAGGGCAGCGACCACCACGCTGGCAGATCGCGCAGCAGGTCGCTGCGGACCGGGTGATCTCGGTGGCCGACCCCGAAGCGCGGCACGCCCACAAGACGGTGCACCGCCGCCAGGACGGGTTCAAGGCCCACCTGGCCGTCGAACCCGACACCGGGTTGATCACTGACTGCGCACTGACCAAGGCCAGCGGTCCAGGCTCGGGCGATGCTGCGGTTGGTCTGAGTCTGCTGGCCGGTGAACCTGTCCCCGTCGAGGTTCTTGCCGACTCGGCTTACGGATCCGGCCATACCCGCGCCGACCTGCACGGTCAAGTCCCCGTTCAGGGCAGTCCTAGGTGGCTGGTGTGATTCGCAGGTCTGGTGAGTCCGCTGTTGTGGGGTGGTCCTGGCGTGGCCGGGAGGGCTGCGGTGATCAGGCGGCCGGTTCGCGGATGTCGTGGGTGCGGCAGTGCGTGTCGGCTTCGGCCGCCG
>DASXRB010000553.1:0-11067 GCA_036506875.1 Kribbellaceae bacterium
GATGTCGGCGCGGCGCGACGACACCAGCAGGTCGGGAGTACCGAGATCGGTCAGGCCGTACTGCCGATCGTCGATACCCGCCGCACGGAGGAACACACCCGCCCGTTGCGAACTGCTCGTGACACCGAAGAACGCCATCAGCTCCTTGACGGTGAGACCCGACCCGTACGAACCGGCGATGCGGTTCGCCTTGGCGATCACCCAGCAGACCGCGGCGGCACCGGTGCTCGCCTTGGCCGCGCGCCGGAACACCCTGGGATCACCGGCCGCGACCCTGCGGAGGAACCTGCGGCACGCGGTGCGGCACTCGACGTCGAGCAGTTCGGCACAGCAGGCGTCGCACAGGTCCAGCACCTCGCGGACGGCGGCGTGGATGTCCGCGGGAATGCCGGACCAGTCGAAGTCCTCGTCGGGCAGCGCCACCGCGTCGAGATCCATCAGCGCCTGCCTGCCACCGACGGCCCGGTCGAGCGACTCGAGCATGATCTCCTCGAACGACCCGACGTCGTGGTCGTCGTAGTCGTCGTAGTCGTCGCCGAGGTAGTCGTCGTGGCCGGTGGCGGCACGTTGCACGGCCGCCACGATCGCCGCGGCGCCCTGCGGGCGGGGCGACCTGATCAGCTGCTGGTAGTCCGGTTCCCACTCGTCGACCGCGGCCAGGGTCTCGGCCGTGAGCGCGGCACGGAGACCGCGCCGGTCGTGGCAGAAGCGGATGAAGGCCCGCAGCAGGTCCGGCGCCTTCGACAGGTACGCCGCGTCGGCGACGATCTTGCGCGGGATCCAGTCGGCCAGCAGCATCTCGACGCTGACGGGGCTCCAGCGCAGCGGGTCACCCGGACCGTACTCGGTCCCGAACCACAGAATGCTGTCCAGCAGGTCGTGCCGGTCCGCGTCATCGAGCTCGACGCCGTACGGCGAGGCGAAGAACTCGTCTCGCAGCCGCTGCGTGGCCGCGTCGTCCCACTCGGGCCGTTCGTAGCCGCGTCCGCCCTGCGGAAGCTGCCGAACCAGCCACTCGACCAGCGGCCGGCACGCCGGCCAGGTGTCGCTCACCAGCGGCGGGTAGAACCGGGCGCCGAGGTCGATGGCGTCGGCGATCCTCGTCCGCGCGTCGGCCGGGGCGACATCGCGGTAGGTCGTGTCCGGATCCGACACCTTGTCCCGCATCAGCGCCAGGACGGCCGCGACCGGCTGCTCCACGACGAAGGCGTCCTTCACCACGGTCCCCAGGTTGTGGTCGACGTAGACCACCACCGTTGCCTCCGCGCCGCCCGGGAACCGGACGTCGAGCAGCAGGTCGTCGCCGTCGCCGAGCACGTGAGCCAGCTCGACGACACGGTGAACCTCGGTTCGCGCCAGCTCCGGCAGCCAGCCCGGTAGCGAGTGCCGGCGGGTAGCGAGCTCCTTGCGGATCCGCCGCACGGTCACGTCGTCGCCGGTGAGGACGGCGAGCACGTGCAGCATCGCCGTCGTCTGCCGGTTGTCGATGCCGAGGAACGAGTCGAGCAGGGTGTCGCGGTCGATCGCGGGTTCATCCGCCTGGTCGAACGGATCGCACTCTCGCGGATCAGTGAGGCTGTACACGCTGCTGACGAGAGCCAGCAACGCCAGTGGGTCCGGGTCACGCAAGGCCTGATCGACGCCAGTCATCAGGTCCGGCGCACCCGGTGCGCCTTGAGCCGATCGCACGTGGCCGCGGCTCTGCCTGCGGCGCTGTCGCTTGCGGTTCTTGTCGGCGCGCTTCTGGCTCACCGTAGCGACGCTAGCGCGAAAGCCATCGAGCTGGGACAGCCGGGTCAGATCAGGGTGCGGCCGCTGACCCGGGCCTCCAGGTCGAGCAGGAACTGCTTGCGCGGCAGGCCGCCGCCGTACCCGGTCAGGCTGCCGTTCGCGCCGATCACCCGGTGGCACGGGACGATGATGCCGACCGGGTTCTTCCCGTTCGCCAGCCCGACCGCGCGGGAGGCGCCGGGATCGCCGATCCGCTGCGCCAGCTCCCCGTACGACTCGGTCTCGCCGTACGGGATCTCCCGCAGCGCCGCCCAGACCCGGCGCTGGAACTCGGTCCCGGTCATCCGCAGCTCGAGGTCGAACTCGGTGCGCTCGCCGGCGAAGTACTCCGCGAGCTGCCGGGCCGGTTCGGCGAAGCCGTCCGGGTCCTCGTGCCCGAACACGTCCGGCGCCGGCCGGTGCCGCTGCACGTCCATGTAGCATCCCGCCAGCACGCCGTCCACGGCGACCAGCGTGATCGGCCCGATCGGCGACTCGACTCTCGCGTGGGTTCGCACGGGTTTCTCCTTGTGGGTAAGGCAGTTGTCAGGCCGGGAGGCGGTTGATGGCGTGGTCGCCGGTGGCCCACAGGTACTGGACGGCGTACGAGCGCCACGGCCGCCAGCCGCGGGACCGTTCGTCGAGCGCGCCGGGCGACTCCGGCAGGCCGAGCTGGCGGGCGGCGAGCTTGACGCCGAGGTCGGTGGTCAGGAACGCGTCCGGGTCGCCCAGCGCCCGCATCGCGACGCTCTCCACCGTCCACGGCCCGATCCCCGGCAGCGCGGCGAGCCGCTCGCGGGCCCGGCCCCAGTCGCTGCCGGTGCCCAGGTCGATGTCGCCGTCCGCGAGCGCGGCCGCGAGCGTGGTGAACGTCGTACGACGTGATGCCGGGAACGCCAGCGTCTCCGGGTCGACCGCGGCCAGGCGGTCCGGCGTGGGGAACAGCCGGGTGAGGCCGCCGGCGGGGTCGACGACCGGTTCGCCGTGCGCGACCACCAGCCGTGCCGCGTGCGTGCGGGCGGCGGCCGTGGAGACCTGCTGGCCGAGCACGGCGCGCAGCGCGAACTCCGGCCCGTCCACGGTCCGCGGCACCCGCCGGCCCGGGTCCTTCGCGACGAGCGGCCGCAGCACGGCGTCGGACCGCAGCACGTCGTCGACGGCGATCGGGTCGGCGTCCAGGTCGAGCAGCCACCGGCAGCGGCTGATCGCTATCGACAGGTCGCGCAGGTCGGTCAGCGTGAGCCGGCAGGCGACGTGGTCCGGCATCGGCCGCAGCGTCGCGATCCCGTGCCCGTGCGGCAGCCGCAGGGTCCGGCGGTACGCACCGTCGCGCCACTCCTCCACACCGGGCACCGCCGTCGCGGCCAGGTGGCCGAACAGGTTGTCCGGGCACAGCGGGGCGCGGAACGGCAGCCGCAGCGACAGCGTGCCCGGAGCCGCCGGCGGCCGGCCGCGGGCGGCGCGCTTGCGCAGCTCGGACGGGGTGAGCGCGAAGACCGCGCGGACGGTGTCGTTGAAGTTCCGGATGCTGGCGAACCCGGCCGCGAACGCCACGTCGGCCATCGGCAGCGCGCTGGTCTCGATCAGCAGCCGCGCGGTCTGCGCACGCTGCGCCCGGGCGATCGCGAGCGGCCCGGCGCCGAGCTCGGCGAGCAGCTGGCGCTGCACCTGGCGCACGCTGTACCCGAGCCGCTGGGCCAGGCCCGGCACCCCCTCCCGGTCCACGACGCCGTCCGCGATCAACCGCATCGCGCGGGCCACGAGGTCGGCCCGGTGGTTCCACTCCGGCGACCCCGGGCTGGCGTCCGGCCGGCACCGCTTGCAGGCCCTGAACCCGGCCTGCTGCGCGGCCGCCGCGGTCGGGTAGAAGCGCATGTTCTGCGCCTTCGGCGGCACCGCGGGACAGCTCGGGCGGCAGTAGATCCGGGTGGTCAGCACCGCGGTGAAGAACCACCCGTCGAACCGCGCGTCCTTGCTCCGCACCGCCCGCAGGCAGCCCTCGGTGTCCTCGTGCACGACCCCAGCATCCCAACCCCCACCGACACAACCTAGCCACTTTGCGACACCAACGCGGCGTTCAGCCCTGCCGGACGGATTCGTGATCGGTGGCCTTGGCCGGGGTTGGATGGCCTGCTGCAACCGGCAATCGGGGCCGGACAGCGGCCACCGGTCACGAAACCTGTGGCCGGTCACGACAGTCCGCCCTTGCACCGCCGCGCGGTGATGCAGTGCGAACCGGCCGTGCGACGGACTGTTGACAGGCTGACAACCAGAGGTCAGACTTCCTGCGGTTTTAACGTTCGAACCGGCTCTGCCCAAGGAGGTCAGTCGCGCGTGGTGACGCTGAAGCAGGTCGCGGCGCACGCCGAGGTGTCGGTGCAGACCGTATCAAACGCGCTCAACGCGCCACACCGGCTGCGGGGCGAGACCCTGGCGCGGGTGCGGAAGTCGATCGAGCTGCTGAACTACCGGCCCAACCGCAACGCGCGCAGCCTGCGGACCAGCGCCGTCGAGCTGCTCGGGTACTGCGTGCCGACCTGGCCCGGCAACCGGACGCACCTGGTGATGGACCAGTTCCTGCATTCGCTGTGCACGGCGGCCGAGGCGAGCAGCCGGCACATCCTGCTCTTCACCGCGCCACCCGGGGTCCAGGGCATGAAGGTGTACGACGACCTGCACGCGCGCCGGCTGGTGGACGGGTTCGTGCTGTCGCAGACCGAGACGCACGACCCGCGGCACGCCTGGCTGGCGGAGCGGGACATCCCGTTCGTGTCGTTCGGGCGGGTGTGGGGTGAGGACTCCCAGCCCGGGCCGTGGGTGGACGTGGACGGCGCGGCGGGCTGCGGGGCCGCCGTACGGCACGTGCACGAGGCGGGCCGGCGGCGGGTCGGACTGCTGACCTGGCCGCGGTCGTCCGGGCTGGCCGAGGACCGGCTGTCCGGCTGGCGGGCGGCGTGCCGGGAGCTGCGGCTGCCGACCGGCGGGCTGGCGGTGCGGTGCCGGGAGGACTCGATCGAGGACGGGGCGCGCGGCACGGCGCGGCTGCTGGACGCGGCGGAGCCGGTGGACGCGATCGTCGCGATCAGTGACGTCCTGGCGCTGGGCGCGATGCGGGAGATCGAGCGCCGGGGGCTGCGAGCCGGGGTGGACGTCGCGGTGACCGGGTTCGACGACACCCCGATGGCCGCGGTGGTCTCCCCCGGGCTGACCAGTGTCTGCCAGCCGCTGGACGAGATCGCGGCCGCACTGGTCCGGCAGCTGTGCGACCCGGACCGGGCGCCCCGGGGTCTGCTCCTGCGGCCCGGCCTCGTCGTGCGAGCCAGCTCCGCGGGCATCTGAGCACGACGCCGGCCCGCGCTGCCGTTGCTTGTGGCAACTGTAGCCGGAGGCATCATACTTCGTTGCTCCATGCAACGAAACAGGGCAGTCGACCGGAAGTCCCGGACACAGTGTGAGGCCCCTCGAAGTATGAGTTCGAGGGGCCTCACCGCGACCAGGACTAGGTGGCGTTCCCGGTCTCACGAACGGTCCGCGGAACCTCAAGCCAACCTCGCCACCGGCTGACCCGGCGAGTCTCCTCGCCATGCGGATCCTCGTTCTCCGTCCGATCCCGCCGTACCCGAAAGTCCGGCGTAGCTAGATTTCTATCCGCCCCAACGCATACGCGCAAGTCCTTTGCCACAAGCAATTTCGGCAGTTCGGGGTGATCCGAGTGTCGTCCACAGAGGCCTCCCGGCTGTCCACACGTTCTCCACAGTCGGGGACCTTCCGCTGTGGAGAACTGGTCACTCTGAGGTCCTGCCGGTGGCTCGCAGCAGCCGGTCGATGACCCCGTTGAGTGACTCCGCAAGTTCCCGCGGTTCGTGGATCTCGAACTCGAAGCCGAGCAGCGCCACCCAGACACCGAGCAGGTTGAGGTCGTTCGCGCCGGCGTGCACGGTACAACTGTGTTCGTCCACCGGTTCGACGCGTACGGATGTCGGAGTGACGACCCGCCGGACCTCCTCGGCGGAGGCGTGGAAGGTGAACCGCCCCTGGTACCGGTACCCGCCGGTGGAGACCGAGTGCGAGGTGAGCTCCGCGACCTCGGCGTCGGACAGCTCGCGCGCGGCGAACCGCGGACCCGGGGTGTCCCGCACCCGCAGCCGGTCCACCCGGAACGTCCGCCAGTCCGCACGGTCGTTGTCCCAGGCAACGAGATACCAGCGCCGGCCGGTATGGACCAGCCGGTGCGGCTCGCAGACCCGGCGGCTCGTCGTACCGTCCCCGCTGGTGTAGACCAGCCGCAGCCGCTGGTGGTCCCGGCACGCGCCCGCCAGCACCGCCAGCACCTCGGGGTCGACGACCGGCCCGGACCCGGTCAGCGGCACCGTCATCGACTGCACCGACCGGACCCGGTACCGCAGCCGGGACGGCAGCACCTGCTCCAGCTTGGCCAGCGCGCGCACCGAGGTCTCGGCGATCCCGGCGACCGTGCCGCCGGCGGCGGTACGCAGCCCCACCGCGACCGCCACGGCCTCGTCGTCGTCCAGCAGCAGCGGCGGCAGCGACGCACCGGCGCCGAGCCGGTAGCCGCCGGCGACCCCCAGTGTCGCCTCCACCGGGTAGCCCAGGTTGCGCAGCTTGTCGACGTCTCGCCGCACCGTCCGCACCGTGATCCCGAGCCGTTCGGCCAGCTCGGGACCGGTCCAGTCGCGGTGAGCCTGCAATAGCGAGAGCAACTTCAGCAGCCGTCCCGAGGTCTCCAGCACGCAGGCCATCCTCGCACCGAAACAGGACCGAACTCGTCCTGATTCCGGTCTAGGTTGGCGGACATGGAGACCACAGCAGACATCCGTCCGTTCCGTGTCGACGTTCCGCAGGCCGACCTGGACGACCTGCGCCGCCGGCTGGCCGGCACCCGCTGGCCGGCCGGGATCCCCGGCACCGGCTGGGAGCGCGGCGTGCCCACGTCGTACCTGAAGGGCCTGACCGACTACTGGGCGACGTCGTACGACTGGCGCAAGCACGAGGCCGCGCTGAACGAGTGGCCGCAGTTCACCACCGTGATCGACGGCCAGACGATCCACTTCCTGCACGTGCGGTCCCCGCACGAGGATGCGACGCCGCTGCTGCTGATCCACGGCTGGCCGGGCTCGTTCGTGGAGTTCCTGGACGTGATCGGGCCGCTGACCGATCCGGTCGCGCATGGCGGTGACGCCGCGGACGCGTTCCACCTGGTGATCCCGTCCATCCCGGGATTCGGATTCTCCATGCCGCTGAACGCCGGCTGGCACCACCGCCGGTGCGCGGCGGCCCTCGCGGAGCTGATGGACCGCCTCGGCTACGACCGGTACGGCGTGCAGGGCGGCGACATCGGCGCGTTCCAGGCGCCGTTGGTCGGGCGGGCCGCGGCCGAGCACGTGATCGGCGTGCACGTGAACGCGCTCGTCACCTTCCCGATGGGTGAGGACCTGTCGGACCTGACGCCCTCGGAGCAGGAGCGGCTGGCGCGGATGCAGCGGTTCCGTGAGGACCAGATGGCCTACCTCGACCTGCAGCGCACCCGGCCGTGGACGGTGCAGCAGGCGCTGCACGACTCCCCCGCCGGCCAGCTGGCCTGGATCGTCGAGAAGTTCAAGGAGTGGACCGACGCGGCCGCCGAGCTGCCGGAGGACGCGGTCGACCGGGACCGGCTGCTGACCAACATCAGCCTGTACTGGTTCACCGGCACCGCGGGGACGTCGGCGAACATCTACTACGAGTTCGGGCACGACCCGGCGGCGTTCGCGCCCCAGCCGCGCGGCACCGTGCCGACCGGGGTCGCCGTCTCGCTGTCCGCCGACGTCGCGATCCGGCGGCTCGCCGAGCGCGACCACGACGTGGTGCACTGGACCGAGCTCGAGCGCGGCGGGCACTTCCTGGCGATGGAGCAGCCGGCCGCGTTCACCGAGGACGTGCGCGCCTTCTTCCGCGAGGTGAAGTGACCTTGGTACGACGTGGCAGCGGCCCGGGCGACGTGCTCGGGCCGCGTGTCCTGAACCGCGCGACCCTGGCCCGGCAGCATCTGCTCGAGCGGACGACGCGGCCGGTGCCGGATGTCGTCGAGCACCTGGTGGGGTTGCAGGCGCAGGCGCCGTTCCCGCCGTACTTCGGACTGTGGAGCCGCATCGACGGTTTCATGCCCGACGACCTGGCGCGGCGGTTGGTGGACCGTTCGCTGGTGCGGATCGTCGTGATGCGTGGCACGATCCACCTGGTCACGGCGGCCGACTGCGCGCTGCTGCGGCCGTGGGTGCAGCCGGTCTTCGACCGCTGGCTGACCGCCGACAAGGACCGCGCCGCCGGTCTCGACGGCCTCGATCTCGCCGAGGTCGCGGCCACCGGGCGGGCGTTGCTGGCGGAACGCCCGATGACCTCGAAGGAGCTCGGACCCGCACTGCGGAAGGTGTTTCCGGCCGCGCCGGCCGGATCGCTGGAGTTCGCGATCCGCAACCGGGTCCCCGTCGTACAGATCCCGCCGCGAGCCGTCTGGGGCAAGGCAGGCCGGCCGACCTGGGCGCTCGCCGAGGAGTGGATCGGCCGGCCGCTGCACTCCGAACCACCGGCCGAAGAGATCGTCTGGCGCTACCTCGCCGCGTACGGCCCGGCGACGGTCGCGGACGTTCAGACCTGGTGCGGGCTGACCCGCCTCGGCGAGGTCGTCGACCGCCTGCTGCCCCGGCTGCGCGTGTTCCGGTCCGAGGACGGATCGACCTTGTACGACGTCCCGGACGCACCGCGACCGGATCCGGAAACGCCCGCCCCGGTACGGTTCCTGGCCGAGTTCGACAACGTCCTGCTGTCCTACGCGGACCGCACCCGGATCATCAGCGACGAGGCCCGCAAGCGGGTCTTCACCGTCAACGGCCTGGTCCGCGGCACGATCACCGTCGACGGCACCGTCGCCGGCATCTGGAAGACCGAGACGAACAAGCGCGGCTCGGCCGTCCTGGTCGTCGAGCCGTTCAGCCGCCTCCGCGACCGCGATGTCGACGCCCTGACCGCCGAAGGCGCCCGCCTGCTCTCCTTCGCCGAACCGGACGCGACCCACGACATCCGCTTCGTCAGCTGACGACCGCATCCCGAACGAGGCAGGGCGAGCGGGGGCATCACGCCCTGAGGAAGGCGTCCGCACTCACATCCGTTCGTGGACCGGGGTTCCGTCCGGACCGGTGACGGCGGCCGAGGCACCGGGGCGTCGTACCAGGCCCAGGGCGGCGGCGGGGAAGACGAGGACGGACAGCAGGCCGGCGCAGACCAGGGCGGCCGCGGTAACGGGCTCCATCAGGCCGACGGCGACGCCGATCTGGGTGGCGGTGACGATGAACGGCAGGGAGGTCGCCTGCAGCAACGCGGCGGCGACGGCGGGGCGGCGGCCGACCGAGGGGACGTACAGCACAGCGGGCAGGCCGCGTGCCGCGAGCAGCGCGAGCAGGAACAGCGGCACCCGCAACAGCGCGGACGGGCTGTCGATCAGCCCGCGGATGTCGAGCCGCAGGCCGCTGGCCACGAAGAACACCGGGATCAGGAACCCGAACCCGATCGCCTCCAGCTTGACCCGGAAGTGCGGGTGCGAGCTGCTGTCCGCGTCCAGCAGGCCGACCACCGCGCCGGCCAGGAACGCGCCCAGGATGCTCTCCAGGCCGAACCGCTCGGCCAGCACCACGAAGCCGATCAGCAGCAGCACGGCGGCCCGGACCCGGATCTCCGCCGTCGTGTCCTGCAGCCGCTCGAGCACGGCGCCGAGTCGCATCGACCGGCCGGACAGCGCGACCACCACGGCGGCCAGCACCACGAGCGCGACGAACATACCGAGCAGCACCAGCCGCGACCCGGTGCTGCCACCGGCCATGGTGGAGAACAGCAGCGAGAGCAGGAGCACCGCGGCGAAGTCGGCGACCGAGGACGCGGCGATGGTGGTCTGGCCGAGCTGGGTGCCGGCCTGGCCGGCGTCCTTCAGCACCGGTACGACGAGACCGAGCGAGGTCGCGGACACGGTGATGGCCAGCAGCAACGAACTCTCCACCCAGCCGGCGGCCTTGAACGCACCGCCGGCCGCGAGCCCGACCGCGAGGGTGATCACGTACCCGAGCAGCGCGGTGCGCAGCAGCCGGCCGCGCAGCCGGTGCACGTCGATCTCCAGCCCGGCCAGGAACAGCAGGAACGCCAGCCCCAGCACGGCGACGATCCGCACCACCAGGTCGGCCTCGATCCAGCCGAGCACGGACGGGCCGAGCACGATCCCGGCGACGATCTCCAGCACCACCGCCGGGACCCGGACCCGTGGCGCGAAGCCGAGCAGCAGCGGCGCGGCGAACGCGATCGCCAGCACCGCGAGCAGGTTGCCGAACCCCACCTCAGGCATGGCCCGGCCTCACAACAGCTCCGCGTCCTGCTCGACGCAGAGCAGGGCGGGCCCGTCGGCGGCGAACAGCGCGGCCATCGCGTCGTCCAGCTGGTCGCGGCGGTCGACCCGGATCCCGGTCGCGCCGCACAGCTCGGCGTACGCGGCCCAGTCCGGGTTGTGCAGCGAGGTGTGCCAGACCGGGTAGTTCGCGGCCAGCTGCTCCTTGCCGATCTTGCCGAGCGAGTGGTTGTCGAGCAGCAGGTGCTTGACGCCGATGCCGTACTTGACCGCGGTGGTGAGCTCCATCGCGTACTGCGCGAACCCGCCGTCGCCGGTCACCGCGACCACCGGCCGGCGCGCGCCGGCGTACCAGGCCCCGATCGCCGCCGGGTAGCCGAACCCGATCGACCCGAGGTACCCCGACATCAGCACCGGCTGGCCCTTGGACTCCAGGTAGCGCCCCAGCGAGTAGGCATGGTTGCCGACGTCAACGGACACCACGGCCTCGGCCGGCAGGTGCCGCGACAGCGCGTCGAACACCGCCGCCGCGGACACGCCCCGGCCGCGGTCGTCCGCGACCCGGCGCGCCTTCTCGGCCCGCCACAGCCGCCACCGGGCCGCGACGTCGGCGTGCTGGTCCTCGGCCTCCGGCTTGTTCCCCGGCTCGCTCAGCGCCTCGCGCAGCAACCGCACGGAGGTCGCCGCGTCACCCTGGACCGCGGCCGTGACCGCGTGGAACCGCCCGATCGCGGCGGGCCGGTCGTCGACCTGCACGATCGGCTTGTACGACGCGATGCCGGTGTGGTCGGAGAAGGACGCGCCGACCACGACCAGCAGATCGGACTCGTTCATCAGCCAGCTGGCCACCGGCGTACCGCTGCGGCCGAGCACGCCGGCGCCGAGCGGGTGGGTGTCCGGGACCAGGCCCT
>DASXRB010000554.1:0-1505 GCA_036506875.1 Kribbellaceae bacterium
ATCGCCTGGGTGGAGCTGGTCGAGCAGCCCGGCCTCCGCGCCTTCGGGAACGTGCTGGGCTGCGCCGCCGACGAGGTGCGGATCGGCCTGCCGGTCGAGGTGTGCTTCGAGGAGCGGGCCGGCTTCGGCCAGGTACCGAACTTCCGCGCCGTGCCAGATCGCCAACCAGACCACACCTGACCCCGGGGACCACAGTGGACACACCAAGGATCGGCAACGTGCTCTACGCGGTGGACAATGTGGACACCGCGGTCCAGTTCTACCGGGATGCGCTGGGTCTTCCGCTGAAGTTCCAGGACGGCGCGCGGTTCGCCGGGCTGGACGGCGGAGGCGTGACGTTGGCGCTGGTCAGCGCCGACGAGGACATCACGTCCGGTGCGCCGGCTGCCGCCATCAAGGTCGCCGACGTCGCAGCCGCGGTGGACCGTGCCATCGCGGCGGGGGCAACCCTGCTCCGCGGGCCCGACGAGGGCCCGCACGAGATCCGCGCCGCGGTCCGCGACCCGGCAGGGAACATCGTCGTCCTGTACACGGCCCTACCGCGGGCCTGAGAGGAGACCGCCATGACCTCGCACAACGGCCCGTCCCCCTACGGCAACTACGCCTACGCCACGCTGACCGCCCCGGCGCTGCGCGCGCCCGACCAGGTGGCGATCAGCTACTGCGGCACGGAGCAGATCACCTACGACCAGCTCAACCGGCGAGTGAACCGGCGCGCCCACGCGCTGGCGGCGGCCGGCGTGAAGCCCGGCACCCCGGTCGCCTCGTTGCTCCACGAGACGCTGAACGTGACCGAGCTGTACCTCGCCGAGGC
The DNA here is from genome assembly GCA_036506875.1 of Kribbellaceae bacterium. Classification (GTDB taxonomy): domain Bacteria; phylum Actinomycetota; class Actinomycetes; order Propionibacteriales; family Kribbellaceae; genus DASRHY01. Next base: position 815 of record DASXRB010000554.1, read on the forward strand.
GAAGCTCGGCGCGGTGCTCGCGGCGATGAACCCGTACTGGCCGGACGACGTGCTGGTCGCGGTGGTGGACCAGGCAGCGTGCCCGGCGTTCGTGTACGACGCCCACTTCGACGAGCTGGTCGCCCGGATCCGGCCCCGGCTGCCGGACGTGCAGCTCTGGCTGCGCGTCGGCGGGGCCAGCGGCGGCGCCGACGAGGCCGTCGACCTCGACGCGCTGGCCGCGCAGAGCCCCGAGGACGAGCCGCTGCTCGGCGGCCACCACGACGACCCGATGGCCTACTTCTACACCTCGGGCACGACCGCGCTCCCCAAGGCGGTCGTGCACACCCACGCGAGCAGCCTCAACGTCGCCCAGATCTGGCTCGACCTGCCGAAGAGCGCCGACTCGGTCTTCGCCACCGGGCCGATCATCTGGGGCATCGGCTTCACCGCGATCGCCGGTCCGGCGCTCTACGGCGGCGTCCGGCTGGCGCTGGAGAACGACTTCGGGCCGAAGAACTTCCTCACCGTGGTCCCTCGGGAGCGGGTGACCCACATCAGCGTGATCCCGAGCTTCTGGTCCCAGCTACTCGCCGACGACGCGCACGAGTCGGTGGACCTCAGCTCGCTGCGGGCGATCCTGCTCGGCGGCGAGCCGCTGCTCCCCTCGATGCTGAAGCGGATCACCGAGCGCGTGCCGGACGCCGGGATC
>DASXRB010000555.1:0-7571 GCA_036506875.1 Kribbellaceae bacterium
CCGCAGACCAGGACCGCGGCGGTCGGCGGCGTGTCGATCACCGCGGCGGCCACGCTGGACCGGATCGATTGGTCGATGGGTGACGGCGCGGTCGTCAGCTGCGACGGGCCGGGGACGGTCTTCGATCCAGCGCTCGCGGAAGGGAAGGCGCTGCACGAGGTGCCCGAGTCGCCGACCTGCGGCCACCGCTACGAGACGGCGTCGCGCTGCGAGGACGGGGCGTCGTATCCGGTGACGGTGACGGCGGTCTGGACTGTGCACTGGACCGGCGGCGGGACCGAAGGCGACATCCCGCTGGAGTTCCGCCGTTCCACGAAGCTGAGCGTCATCGAGCTGCGCCCGGTCCTGGTCGCCCCCGACGACGGCGAACCGTCCGGCACGAGCCAGGTCGACGACGATTGTGCGCGGTGACGCGGACGTTCCCGCGGGAACGTCGTACCGCGGACAGCCGGTCGCGGCGCGGCCGGTCAGACCGGGGCGTCGAGGAAGGGCGGGATCATCGCCAGGAGCATCTCGGTCTTGGTGGTGAGATTCGAGTGTGCGGTGCCGGGGAGGATGGCGAGCTGGGACTTCGGTAGCCCGACGAGGTCGCCGATCACGCCGCCGCCGACCAGCCGGAACATCTCGACGCCGTGCTCCGGCGTGACGATGTCGGAGTCACCCAGGATGATCAGCATCGGTGCCTCGATCGCCTTGATCTGCTCCGCGGTGTACTGCGGCACGGTCGACTCCATCGCGGAGTTCTTCCGCACCAGCGTCGCCCAGTCCTCCGGGCGCGGTGCGACCTGCTGGTACTCGGCCTCCCACGGCGTACCGGCGAGCATCTCCGGCGTGACCTGCGAGACGGTGTCCATCAGCCCGGGGTGGAGACCGTCGCTGTTGTAGCTGACCGTGGCGAACACCAGCTTGCGCACGACCGGAACGTGCTGGACCGCCAGCGTCAGCGCGATACCGGCGCCCATGCTGTAGCCGAAGAAGTCCGCCTGCTCGACACCCAGGTGCGCCAGCAGAGCCGTGGTGTCCTCGGCCATCTGCTGCACCGACAGCGGCCGGTCGATGTCCGCGGTGTGCCCGTGCGCCTGCTGCTCGATCGAGATGAGCCGCCGCCCCTCGGACAGGCCCGGGATCAGCCCGCCGAACGACGTCCCGGTCGCGGACAGCGCGCCGTGCAGCAGCACCAGCGGGACCCCGTCACCGGAGCCGTGGGTCTCGTAGTACATGTTCAGCCCGTTGATGTCGGCGTACGCGCCCTTGCCTGCGTCCATCGCTGACCCTCCTGTGGATAAGTACGACGGCACTGGTCGCTCAACCCCTATCTTCCTAGTACGAGGTCGCTCGTTCGGGCGGAACGGTGTCCTCGGCCGCAGGGCCGGCGCCTGTCCCTCCCCTCTGACACCGGGTGCCGGCCCTGCTCCCGCACGAGCGCGACGTTTCTGAGACCGAAGCGCGATTGGCTTGCCACGCAGGGTCATGCAGACTAGCCGGGTGAGTGCGCCGACTGACGTGTACGACGGACTGGATCCGGAGACGGCTGAACGAGCCAGGTCGGCGATGGAGTGGATGGTCGGGGCGGACGGCGACGCGATCGAACTGACCCAGATGGGTGTGCAGCTGTTCCTGTGGTACTTCCTGCCGCGCAAGTGGCTCGGCGACAAGGCGGAGCACCACGAGGTCGCCTGGTCCCTCGGCGACTTCCTCGCCGCCCTCGGCCTGGACCGGTACGCGGCCATCTGCCGCGACCCGAGCACCCACCATGTCATCGACGCGCACCACCAGTCGGACGAGCAGGGCCGCCGCGCCCTGCGCGAGGCTCTCGACGAGTCGGGCGTCGAGCCGCCCGACACCCCGACCCTCGCCTGGAGCGCGGTGATGGGCATGGACGAGGCCCGGATCCGCGACGAGGTCAGCTCGATGCTCGAAGCCGCGATCGTGTCCGGCGACCTGGCGGTCGGCGCCCGCGGCTGGAAGGCGCGCGCCGCCCGGCTGACCGTCGATTACCTCACCACACCGAGGGGGGAGTACGACTACCGGTTGCCGCGGGACGTCGTACATGAGGAGCGGGCGCGGCGTTGGGTCGCCGAGGGCGGGCAGGCCAGGAAGCGGCTGTACGGCGCGGTCCTGGACGAGCTCGACGACGCGTACGACGCCTCGGACGCCGCTGTGGCCGAGTCCCTGGAGCCGGTGCGGATGCTCCTGGACGGGATCGGCGACGGCGTGACCATGACGCAGGCCGGCTACCTGCCGAAGGCGCTCGCGGTGGAGTGGTGCGACAGGTTCTGCGACGACCGGCCGTCCCTGCACAGGGCGAGTTCCGAGGCCGACGTGCCACCGCTGCGCGAGCTGCACGCGCTGCTGCGGCGGTCGCGGCTGCTGACCCGGCGCGGCCGCAAGGTGTCGGTGTCGGGCACCGCGCGCAAGTGGATCGCGGACGACCGCCGGCTGCTGGAGGTCCTGGCGGTGCAGTCGCTGAGCGGCGAGAGCTTCGACGCCGACGTGGCCGTCGTCTGCGCCGCGGGCCTGCTGACCGCTGAGCGCACGCTCGGCGAGCGCGAGCTGATGAAGCGTACGCACACCGTGGTCGCGGACCGCTGGTCGACCAGGGACGGCCGGGGCGTGGACGAGGAGGACGTGCGCTGGAGCGGCCACCGGTGGCTCTGGATCGCGCGGACTCTGCGCTGGCTCGACACCGGCGGCGACTGGGGCGATCGCACCCAGCGCCTCACCCACGCCGGCCGGCTGGCAGCCCGCGCCGGGCTCGCATCCCGCGCGTACGCCCCACGCGTCGCCCCGTGACAGCGGCGCAGATGCGGATCATCCGGCCGGTCGTGACGGCGCTGATCGGTGCCGCCGCGGTCGCCGGATGTACAAGCGGCGATGGCGGGCGGGTCGTGCCGAAGGCGCCGGAGCGGGCGCCCGCCTGGGAGGCCACGCTGGACGACCTCGGCCCGACGCGGGAGGCGAGCGTCGCCGGCGACACGGTGGTCGTGAAGAGCGAGACGCTGGTCGTCGGGCTCAGCCGCTCCGACGGCAAGCTCCGCTGGAAGCTGCCGGTCGACCACAACCCGAGGGTGCGGGTCACCGCGACGTCCGTGATCGTGTACGACGACGGCTACGTCACCGCGTACGACGTCCGCACCAGTCGTCCCGCGTTCTCGTACGAGAGCCAGAACCTCGCACGCTCCGTCGTCAGCACCGGTGCCGTCTACACGCACGAATGTTTGCCCGAGGCAAGGAAATGTGTGGTGACCGCCCGGGCGCTGCCCGGCGGGAGAGTGCGGTGGCGGTACGGTTACACGCGCCCGGCCGGCGACACCGCCGACGTACCGTCGATCGAGATCCCCGGTGACTCCACGATCCGGTACGCCGAGTCCAAGCGCCGCGTCGAGCCGCTCGTCGCCCGGCCCGCGAACGTCGTCGCCATCGTCCGGGAAGGCCGCAGGCCCCCGAGCTCGGTCGCTGTACTGGACGCCGCGACCGGCAAGCTGATCGGCTCCCGGCAGATCGAAACCATCTGGGCCCGCGTGGTCGACGAGCGCACCGGTCTGCTCTGGCGCGACACGAAGGCGTGCGAGGTGGCCCTGACCGGTTACGACGTCCGCACCGGACGGCAGACGTGGTCCCACCCGGCGGCACGCTGGAACGAGGTCGACAGCGGCCGGCCGGCGGACTGCGAGAACGGTGCCTGGACGCCCGCGATCGACGGCACCGTCGCGGCCTTCACGACCACCGACCACGAGGCCGAGCTGATCGAGCTCGACAACGGCAAGGTCCGCTGGACCGGCGAGGCCGGTACCCACGTCGTGGACGTGTCCGCTGGCACGGTGCTCGCCCGCGTCGGCAACGGCACCGGACCGCTGGTCGGTCTCGACTCCCGCAACGGTCACGAGCGCTGGCGGATCGACCTGCCGGACGACTACGGCGCGGCGCGCGTCGACCGCCCGGCGCTGCTCGGCGACCGCCTCGCCTTCTCCCTCGCCGACACGTCCGCGAACCCGGCCCGCGAGGTACTCCAGGTCTGGAGCTCCCGGACCGGCCAGGCCCAGTGGAGCGCCCCGGCCAGCAACTGGATCCTCGGCGTCGGCCCCGACTGGATCGTCACCGCCGCCGACGGCGCGGAAGAAGAGGGCCCGAAGACCATCCGCCTCTTCACCGGCTGACGATCGGCGGTCAGCGGTCGTCGCGCCGGAAGGCGATTCCTTGCCGCGACCGGCGTTGCCGCTCGAGCCTGTCCTGCTTCCGTCGCCGAGAGACGGCACTGTCTGCGTTGGTCCGGCGGCCGGCGCCCCACGCCCCCCGTCGTAGGTGTAGAGCTGCCCGTTCCACAGGTTAGCGCTGCCCGGCCGTATCTCATGGGCTATCCGATACAGCCGCGCGAACTCCTGATAGACGGCCGAGGAGGGATCGACCCCGCGGTGTTCATAGGCCATGAATCACTGATTCTCAGCGTCCAGCGGGAACGGCGGATCGATCAGGCGCTGCTGCAGATGCTCCAGCATTCTGGTCAGCCCGCGAATGCCGGCCTGCTCGTCCCCCGTGGTCTGGTTCGCCATCTCGTAGATCCGCTTACACGCGTCCCCCAGAACGGCGATGTGGTCCTCGACAGTGCCCTGGTAGTGGAATGCGGATGCCTGGAGTTCCAGCGCCTCGGCGTACAACTTGCTCCGCTTCGGAGGCGTTGCGGCGCGCGGAAGGTCGTCGATCATTTTGGCCGCCCACTGCCGGTCGCGCTCGGTCTCGATCTCCGGAAGCAGCGCGCGGAGTCGCTCCTGCTCCTCTTCGACCGTCGCCGTGCCGCCACTCCGCAGTCGCGAAAAGGCGTTGTTGAACCTGCTATTGAACTCGAGATCATTCATCGGTCAGGTCCTCCCGCAGCCCATCAGATCAGTCACGACCCATTACCTCACAGTCGTGGTGTCAGCGCGGGCTTCCCGTGGCAAGGTCGTGGGCCACTGTGGATAACTCCGGCGGCGGTTCGGCCGGTCGCACTACCTTGAAGCCCGAGAGAGCAGCGGTTGCATCTCGGGCGCTGAGCCGGCGCCGGCATCCCTGGCGCGCTGGTGCCGGCTCGGCGTCGCAACGTCCGACGAGGGGTGATGCTGTGAGTACGACGATGAGTGCCCGGCGGTTCCAGCTGATCCGGTACGTCGACGTGTCCGGGGTCAGCGGGACCGGAGCCGTTGCCGAGGGCATCCAGTTTACCGACGGAACGGTGACGATGCGCTGGTACGGCGACCGGCCGACGACGTCGACCTGGCACAACATCGACGACCTGATCGCCGTACACGGTCACAACGGCGCCACCGTCGTCCGCTGGGTCGACGATCAGGCCGACACCGGCTGAGCGATGGCCCCGGTGGGCTGCACGGCCGTGTCGAGATCACGCATCCCGCGGATTGGGCTGAACGCGATCACGGCGGGGGAGACGACGGCCAGGGCCTCGACCACCCACAGCGCGTCCCGGACGCCGAACCGGGTCGCGAGCAGACCGGCCACCAGTGCACCGAGCGGCGTCGCGCCCCAGGAGACGAACCGCACGGTCGCCATCACCCGGGCCAGCAGCTCCGGCGGCGTCGCGGTCTGCCGGTACGTCCGCGTCGTGATGCTGGTGATCACCACCCCACCCGAGAAACCGGCGTACCCGACTCCGAACACCACCAGCCCCCAGCCACTGGTTGCCAGCGGCAACAGCATCCCGAGGAGGACCGCGACCACGCCGCCCCACAACGTCATCCGGCCGCTGCCGAACCGGCGTACCAGCCGCGGCGTCAGCGTCGCGCCGATCAGGCTCCCGAGCCCCTCGGTCGCGAGCAGCACGCCGACCATGCTGGGGGAGGCGTGCAAGGTCCGCACCAGGAACAGCGGCACCAGTGCGAGCTGCGCGCCGCAGACGAAGTTCAGCGCGGTCGCGTCGATCAGGCACGGCCGCATCACCGGGTGCCGCACCACGAACCGCCACCCCTGCGCGATCTGCTCCCGGACGCTGGCACCCGGCTCCGGCCGGGACTGCGCCGGTCGCGGCAGCCCGAGCAGCAGGACGGCGGACACGACGTAGCTGACCGCGTCCACGACCAACGTCGCCACCGCCCCCAGGAACTGCACCAGCACACCACCGAGCGACGGCCCGGCCAGCATCGTCGTCGAGTGCGTCGCCGACATCAGGCTGTTGCGCGAGGTGAGCTGCTCCTTGGGCAGGATCGCCGGCAGGAACGTCGAGTTCCCGACGAAGAAGATCACCCCGGCCACGTTCACGACCAGCGCGACGACCACCAGCTGCGTGACCGTGAGTCCGCCGAACCCCGCAGCCAGCGGGATGCTCACGATCGCGGTCGCCCGCACCAGGTCCATCGCGACCTGCGTTCCGCGCAGCGGGAGGTGCTGCACCAGCACCCCGGCCGGCAGGCTGATCAGCAGCCACGCGATGTATGACGCGGCGGCGACCAGGCTGACCTGGAACGCCGACGCGTGCAGCACGCTGACCGCGACCAGTGGCAGCGCCACCGCGGTGACCGCGTCCCCGACACCGGAGACGGTGCCCGCCGACCAGTACCGCCAGAACGCCGCCCGATACCCGCCGCCGTCACCCGTCACCGCACCACTCCTCACACCACGACAGATAGAGTTTATTTTCGGAACTGACCCTAGATCGAGTGGGTTCATCGTGCAAACTGAGAAGTGTGAAGCACTCCGAACTGGCCGACGCCGACTGCGCCATCGCGCAGGCGCTGGCGGTCGTCGGCGACTGGTGGACGCTGCTCGTGGTCCGCGACGTCGCCGGCGGCATCCACCGGTTCGACGGCCTCCAGGCCGAGCTCGACGTCAGCCGCAAGACCCTCACCGAGCGGCTCGCGTCGCTGGTCGAGCACGGCGTGCTCGAGAAGCGCCCGTACGTCGACCGCCCGCCCCGGTACGAGTACCACCTCACCGAGATGGGCCGCGGCCTCCTGCCGGTGCTGATCGCGCTGCAGGACTGGGGCGGCCGCCATCTGCTCGGCGACGGCACCCTGACCGCCACGACGCCGCCCGGCTCGGTGGAGGCCAAGCGCGTCCACGACCTCGTCGGCCAGCAAGTCCCGGCACTACGGCTGACCGACGCGCACGACCGCCCGGCCGACCCGGTCGGCGACTCGTCCTGGACCGTGCTCTACTGCTTCGCCGGCGCGTACGCCCGCAGCGACCGCGGCTACCCGCCCGGCTGGAGCGACATCCCCGGCGCCGCCGGCTGCACCCTGGAGTCCGTCACCTATCGCGACCGCCTTCCGGAGCTCACCGGAGCAGGCGCCGTCGTACACGGTGTCTCGACGCAACGCCCCGACCAGCTGCGGGCGTTCGAGCGCAGCCAGCGGCTCGGCTTCCCGTTGCTGTCCGACGCCGACCTGACCCTCGCCGCCGCCCTGCGCCTGCCCACGTTCCGCGCCGGCGGCGTCGACCGCCTCAAACGCGCCACCCTGATCATCGACGCCGAGCGCACCATCCGCGAGGTCGTCTACCCGGTCCCGGACCCGGCCGGATCCGTCGGAGACGTCCTCACACTTCTCGCCCGCCTGACCGCCTGATCCGTTTCAGCAGGGCAG
>DASXRB010000556.1:0-2370 GCA_036506875.1 Kribbellaceae bacterium
TCATGTGCGCGGAGACCCTGTGGTGGCGATGTCACCGGGCGCTCGTCGCCGATGCCCTGGTGTGCCGCGGGGTTGACGTCGTACACCTGATCGATGTCGGACGACGCGAACCACATCGGGAGCGGCCGACGATGCGGTGTGGCGACGACGGCTGGCCGGTCTACGACGTACCGGATACGTTGCCGCTGCAGACCAAGGGCGGAGAGGAGGACGGAGCGCATGGCATCGAGTACCAGCGCCGCCGCCCTCGTTGACCAGGTTCGCTCCGAGCTGGCGCCGGTCGACGGGAAGTTGGCGAGCCATTCTTTCGTCGGTGCGCTCGGTAGAGGCGAGGTTCACACCGCGTCGTTGGAGCGGTTCGCCGGTGAGCAGCACTGGATCATCTCCAGTGACCGGCGCAGCTTCGCCTACCTCACCGCGCGATATGCGGACTCCGCCGCCGGCGAGTTCTTTCTTGGCCTCACCCAGGGTGAAGGAACCGCGCTCGGCCACCTGGGCGGCTTTGCCCGGTGGCTCGGGCTGGACCCCGGCCGCCTCGGCGAGTACGAGCCCACGCCGGGTGCGCACGCCTACACCGCATATGTCGCGTGGCTGTCTCTCAACGGGTCCTCGACCGATGTAGCCGTCGCTTTCCTGGCCAACCTCGCCGCGTGGGGGGCGAACTGCGGCCGGGCCGCCGCGGCGCTGCGATCCGAATACGGCGCCGACGACCCAGCCGTGGCATTCTTCGAGTTCTTCGCCACTCCCGCACCCGGATTCGAAGAGCAGGCGCTCGCGGTGATCGAAGCCGGGCTCAGGGCTGGCGATCCCCCGGCCCGGTCGCGGACCGCGGCCCGGCTCCTTCAGGCGTACGAGCTGATGTTCTGGGATGCCATGATGGCCGCGACGTAGGCCAGGAAGCGTTGCCTCGCCTGCCGGGGCGGGGCATCGTCGTACAGGGCGAGGGGAGGATCCGGATGCGTACGGCGGTGTGTGACCTGCTCGGGATCGACGTGCCGATCGTGCTGGCGCCGTTCGGGCCGTGGGAGCAGGTGGAGCTCGCGGCCGCGGTGTGCGAGGCGGGCGGACTCGGCAGCCTCGGCACGGCGGTGCGGGGCGTGTCGGAGCTGCAGGGTCAGTGGCGGCGGATGCGGGAGCGGACGGACCGCCCGTTCTGCATCAACCACACCGGGCGGCCGTTCGCCTCGGAGGCGTTCCAGGCGACGCTGGAGGCGAAACCGGCCGCGATCTCGTTCCACATGGGTGTGCCGGCGGAGCTCGTGACGCGTGCGCACGACCGCGGGATCCGCTGGATCCAGACCGTCGGCGACCTGGCCGCGGCCGAGGCCGCGCTGGAAGCCGGGGCCGACGTCCTCGTCGCGGAGGGCAACGAGGCGGGCGGCAACGCCGGCTGGATCAGCACGATGGTGCTCGTACCGGCGGTCGCCGACGTGGCGGGTGACGTGCCGGTGCTGGCGGCGGGCGGGATCGCCGACGGCCGCGGCATCGCCGCCGCGCTCGCGCTCGGCGCGCAGGGCGTCGTGATGGGGACCAGGTTCCTCGCCACGACCGAGATGACGATCGACCAGCACTGGAAGGACCGGATCGTCGCCGCCCACGCGCAGGACGCGGTGAAGGTGGCCAACAGCGAACGGGTGATGCCGCCGTTCACCATCCCGCAGATCGGCGCCCCCTTCGCGCCGCGCGCGCTGCGCACCGAGCTGACCGACCGGCTGGAGCACGACCCCGGGTCGGTGCATGAGGAGGACCGGGCCGCGCTGCTCGACCAGATCCGTGCCGGCCGCGGCGACCAGTACCTGCCGCTGACCGGCCAGTCCGCCGAGCTCGTGCACGACGTCGTCCCCGCGCGCGAGCTGGTCGCACGCCTCGTCGCCGAGGCCGAGCAGGTCATCAGTGACCTGAGTCAAGCCTGACCCCCGCCCGCCGGGTAGCGTGCCCGGCATGACCGAGACCGCGCACCGGCCCGGCTGGGAGCTCGACGACCCGGCCGAGGTGATCCTGGGACTGCTGGACTTCTACCGCGACGTGGTGGCCGCCAAGCTCGACGGGCTGAGCGAGGAGGAGCTGCGCGGCAGCCGGCTGCCGTCCGGCTGGTCGCCGATCGAGCTGCTCATGCACCTCGTCTACATGGAGCAGCGCTGGCTGGTGTGGGGGTTCACCGCCGGGCAGGTCGACGCGCCATGGGGCGACCAGGGCCCGGACGAGCGCTGGCACGCGGGCCCGGAAGATACGGTCGCGGACCTGGTCGAGCGGTTGCGCGCGGGCGGTCGTCGTACCAGAGAAATCGTCGCGGGCGCGGCGCTCACCGACAGGGGCGCCATCGGCGGCCGGTTCACCGGCGAGCGGGACCCGGCCAGCCCGGCGTTGTCG
>DASXRB010000557.1:0-4670 GCA_036506875.1 Kribbellaceae bacterium
ACGACACCAGCGCGTTGCCGGCGATCGCGATGCCGGCCATCAGGCAGCCCAGCCCGAGTAGCGCACGCGGCGCCGGCCGCACCAGCACGAAGGTCGTGCAGACGACCGCCACCAGGACGGCCAGAGTCGCCGCCTGGAGCCAGAGCACCTGGCGGCGGAGCTCCCGCGGACGTAGTGCCACGCACACATTCTGCGCCGGTGTACGCCGGGACGCGCCGCGGCATGAACGCCGTGCCGACCGGTGAACGGTATGAACGAAATGACGGGGTTGCGTGTGCGTCACGTCACAGTTACCGAAACGCCACCCGGCTGACGAGGAGAAAACACCATGTCGACCCAGGCCTCGGAACGTCCCACACCGGTGCGCGACGACCGCACCCACTTCCTCTACATCGCCGTCATCGTCGCGGTGCTGCTCGGCATCGGCGTCGGTCTGCTGTTCCCCGACGCCGGGGTGGCATTGAAGCCACTGGGCACCGGCTTCGTGTCGCTGATCAAGATGATGATCAGCCCGGTGATCTTCTGCACCCTGGTGCTCGGCATCGGGTCGGTGCGCAAGGCCGCCAGCGTCGGCAAGGTCGGCGGCCTGGCCATCGGGTACTTCATGATCATGTCGACCGTTGCCCTGGGCATCGGGCTGGTGGTCGGCAACCTGGTCAAGCCGGGCTCCGGGCTGGAGCTGACCGACAAGGTGCGCAAGGCCGGGCACGCCGCGGCCGGCGGCGGTGAGGGCACCACCGACTTCATCCTCGGCATCATCCCGAAGACCGTGTTCTCCTCGCTGACCGAGGGCATGGTGCTGCAGACGGTGTTCGTCGCGCTGCTGGTCGGCTTCGCCGTGCAGACAATGGGTACCAGGGGGGAGCCGATCCTGACCGGGATCGGGCACCTGCAGCGGCTGGTGTTCAAGATGCTGTCGATGATCATGTGGGCCGCGCCGGTCGGCGCGTTCGGAGCGATGGCCGCGGTGGTCGGCGCGACCGGGACCGACGCGCTGGTCAGCCTGGCCAAGATCATGCTGGCCTTCTACGCCACCTGCCTGCTGTTCGTCTTCGTCGTGCTGGGCACGCTGTTGCGGGCCGTGACCGGGCTGTCGATCTTCCAGCTACTGCGCTACCTCGGCCGGGAGTTCCTGCTGATCGTGTCGACGTCGTCGTCGGAGACCGCGCTGCCGCGGCTGATCGGCAAGATGGAGCACCTCGGGGTCGAGAAGCAGGTCGTCGGCGTCACGGTGCCGACCGGGTACTCCTTCAACCTCGACGGCACCGCGATCTACCTGACGATGGCGTCGCTCTACATCGCCGAGGCGATGGGACAGCCGTTCTCGATCGGGCAGCAGATCTCGCTGCTGGCGTTCATGATCATCGCCTCGAAGGGTGCCGCCGGCGTGACCGGCGCGGGCCTCGCGACGCTGGCCGGCGGCCTGCAGTCGCACCGGCCGGACCTGGTCGACGGCGTCGGCCTGGTCGTCGGCATCGACAGGTTCATGTCGGAGGCCCGAGCGCTGACGAACTTCGCCGGCAACGCCGTGGCGACGGTGCTCGTCGGGCACTGGGTCGGGCAGTTCGACAAGGAGCAGGCCCGGCAGGTCTTCGCCGGCGAGGACCCGTTCGACGAGGTCGCGTTCGCCGCGGGCGACACCCACGCCGGTGACGTCCCCGCTCAGCAGCCCGTTCCCGCCGTGACCTGACGAGTCCCGCACTCCGGACGGCCCGCTCCCCTCCAGCGGGCCGTCCGGCCGTGCCTACACTCGGGGACATGGAGCCCCTCGAGGTCGCGCCGTCGTACCGCAGCCCGCTGCTCGACCGGTCCGGTGCCGTCGCGGCGGAGGCCCCGGACGCGGGCGTCGCCGCGCACTACGGCTCCGACCTGCGCGAGCAGCGGATGCTCGCCGCCGGCGACGGCTTCGTCGACCTCTCGCACCGCGACGTCCTCACGATCGGCGGCCCCGACCGGCTGAGCTGGCTGCACGCACTCACCAGCCAGTACGTCGACAACCTCGTCCCCGGAGCGTCGACCACCGCGCTGATCCTGTCGCCGACCGGGCACGTCGAGCACGCGCTGTACGGGGTCGACGACGGCGACACGTTCTGGTTGCACACCGAACCGGGTGCCGGCACCGCGCTGCTGGACTGGTTGCGGTCGATGGTCTTCATGTCCCGCGTCGAGCTCGCCGACGTCACCTCGTCGTACGCCGTCGTCTGGCACCCCGGCCCGAGTGGCGGGTCAGGCGGTCTCACCCGCTCGGGGCAGGACTCGCTGGGCGGGCATGAGGTGTTCCTGCCGCGTGCGGACCTGGCCGGGCTGGTTGAGCCCGCGGCGGGGGTGTGGGCGTACGAGGCGCTGCGGATCGCGGCCGGCGCGCCGCGGCTCGGCCTCGACACCGACGCCCGGGCGATCCCGAACGAGCTCGGCTGGCTCGGCGTCGCCGTGCACCTCGACAAGGGCTGCTACCGCGGCCAGGAGACGGTCGCCCGGGTGCACAACCTGGGCCGGCCGCCGCGCAGGCTGGTGCGGCTGCATTTGGACGGCTCGGTCGACCACCTTCCGGCGCACGGCGACGCGGTGGAGTTCGACGGCCGCCAGGTCGGCTTCGTCGGCTCGGCCGCCCGGCACCACGAGCTGGGTCCGGTCGCGCTCGCGCTGGTCAAGCGCTCCGTCCCGCCGGAGGCGGACCTCACCGTCCCCGGCGGGGCCGAGGATCCGACGGTGACGGCGACCCAGGAGGCCCTGGTCGATCCCGAGGTCGGCCTGCACGTGCGCGCCCGGCTCTAGTGCCCTGAGTCACCAATTCCCAGCAGCCGGATCGATAGCACGTTCTCGTCAGTAACAACTTATGCTTTCGCCCGTGACTGAGCATGTCGTTCTCGCCGATGTCGTCCGCTCCGGGTTCACCGAGGGCCACCACCGCGGCTCCGTCGTGGTGACCGCGCCCGACGGCACCGTCGAGTGGTCCCTGGGTGTCGTCGACCAGCCGATGTTCCCGCGGTCGTCGAACAAGCCGTTGCAGGCGCTCGGCATGCTCCGCAACGGCCTGAGGCTGACCGGCGAGCTGCTGGCTCTCGCGGGCGCCTCGCACTCGGGCGAGCAGATCCACCTCGACGGCGTACGACGGATCCTGGCCGGCGCCGGCCTCGACGAGTCGGCGCTGCAGACGCCGCCGGACTACCCGATCGACGAGACCGCGCGCGACGAGTGGGTGCGCGCCGGGCACGAGAAGTCGCCGATCACGATGAACTGCTCCGGCAAGCACGCCGCGATGCTCGCCACCTGCGTGGCGTCCGGCTGGGACATCGCCGACTACCGCGACCCGGCGCACCCGCTGCAGCAGGCGATCCGGACCGCGGTCGAGGACAGCGCCGGCGAGAAGGTCGCCGCGGTCGCCGTCGACGGGTGCGGCGCGCCGCTGCTCGCGATCAGCCTGGCCGGCCTGGCCCGCGCGTTCGGCCTGTTCGCGGCCGCCGCGCCGGACACGCTCGAGGGGCGGGTCGCGGACGCTTTCCGCACGCACCCGGAGTACGCGAGCGGCACCCGGCGCGACGAGACCGCGCTGATGCGCGCGGTCCCCGGACTGCTGTGCAAGGCGGGCGCGGAAGCCGTGTACGCCGTCGGCCTGGCCGACGGGCGCGGTGTCGCGGTCAAGATCGACGACGGTACGCCGCGGGCCCGCGCGGTCGTGATGGCCGCCGTCCTGAAGCGTCTCGGCCTGACCCACGCGGTCCTCGACGAGCAGCTCGAGTACCCGCTCCTCGGCGGCGGCAAGCCCGTCGGCTCCGTCCGCCCCTCCGCCGCCCTCACCGCCTGATCCCCATCATCGGGCCCTTGTGGCCCGGCGTGTCGGGCATCGTCGGTCCGTTGTGACCGCGTCATGGCCTTGCGTGACACAGTTCACCGAGTTTTTGCTTGCAAAGTGCTTGCTCTAGCAAGCACGATGGAGACGTGGCCAAACTGGGTGAACGGGTCGTGGGCTCGGTCGGGGAGTACCTCGCCGAGCAGCGCAAGCAGGCGAAGCTGTCGCTGCGCCAGCTGTCGGACATCGCCGGGGTGTCGAACCCGTACCTCAGCCAGATCGAACGAGGTCTGCGCAAGCCCTCCGCCGAGGTGCTGCAGCAGCTCGCCAAGGCGTTGCGGATCTCCGCCGAGACCCTCTACGTCCGGGCGGGAATCCTCGACCCCGATGACGAACGGACCGGCCGGGACACCGACCGCGGCGTGACCGTCGCGGACGCGATCCTGCTGGATCCGGCGCTCAACGAGCGCCAGAAGCGGGTCCTGCTGGACGTGTACTCGTCGTTCGTCAAGGAGAACGAGGCCACCACCTCACCATCGCGACCCCTTGCCACGTCGGCCCCGGAGAAGAAGGCCGTCAAGAAGCCGCGCAGCACGGCGAAACCCGCTGCTGAGAACACAGACACATCGCAGGGCGCCTGACCCTGCATTCCGAGGGAGAACGAGTCATGCCTACCGTTACCGAGACCGTCACCAAGAACACCGTGACCCCGCTGTACGCGATCGCCGGCGCCGGCGACCTCGCGGTCGAGAAGATCCGCGCGTACGGCGACGACCTGACCACCCGCGTCGGGACGCTGAAGGACCAGCCGAAGAACGTGCAGTCCGAGCTGACCAAGCAGCTCGAGAAGCGCCAGGCCGAGCTGACCAAGCAGTTCGAG
>DASXRB010000558.1:0-7126 GCA_036506875.1 Kribbellaceae bacterium
GTGCGGCCACCAGGTAGGCGATGATCAGGCAGGCCGTGCCGACGGCCAGACCCGCCGCGAGGTCCTCGACGAGGTTCGCGCACCGCCGGGTCGCCACCCGCCAGATCATCAGTCCCGGCAGCACCATGCCGAGCACCACGAAGCCGGTGTAGCTCACGACCGTGAGCGCGGGTGCGTGCCGAGCGAGCAACGCCAGGGCCAGCGCGGCCGTGAGGACACCGGGCAGGACGCGAACGATCGCGGTGCGGTCGGCACTTGTCGTGACAGAGCGGTCATGGAGGCCGGACAGGACGCGGGTGGCTGAAGGCTGGCCGGTGCTCATGGTGACAGAACGACTACACACCGGCCCGGGTTAGACCGTCGGCTCCAGACGCGATCGCGACCCCGGCACAAGCGGGTGGGCGAGACCGCGCGACGGGGGAACTGCTATAACGAGGCGTGGCGGAGAGCAAGGAGCTCGGACCGTTCTGCAGAGCGGCCGCGAAGTTCTGGTCGGGTACGGCGCGGCCGGCCGGCGACGATGTCGTTCTCGTCGAGCTGATGAGTCAGGATCTGCGGGTCGCGATCCGCAACCTGACGCTCGCGAGCGCGTTGTGCCGGACGAATCCCGCGCGGATGGTCGTACTCACCGGTACGTCGAAGGACGACGACCCGCGGACCGCACTCGCCGAGGCGTACGGGGCCGCTGACGTCGTCGACGTGCACGGCCTGGTGGACGCGCTGATGCATGACGCCAAGGTCGCCTCGTTCGTCGTCGCCGGCCGCACCGTCGACCTCGGCGCCCCGGCCGAACCGATCGCCGGCGACACCCTCGCCACGTTCGTGGACGCCACCGCCGCGCTCGCGCACAAGGCGCCGCGGCTCGGAGCCGAGGAACGGCAGGGCCCCCGCTACCAGCGGATCAAGGAACGCGCGCAGGTCTACAGCAGGCTGTACGACGCCCTGTGCGCCGGGCTGGAGCCGGCTGCCCTCGTGACGAGCAGCGTCGACTACACCCACACCGGGCTCGCGGCCGAGTCGGCCCGCCGGGCGGGTGTGCCGGTCGTGCAGGTGCTGAGCACCGGCACGCTCCAAGCCCGTGCGCTGTTCCCGCCCGCCGGCGACGGCACCTTCCGCGCCGAGCTCACCCACCGGCTCGGCGCCGCGTTCGACGAGCACGTCTGGCCGCACCGCGCGGAGCTCCACCGCCGCGCCGACCACACCGCGTGGACGAACGCCGTCGGCCGCGGCCGGCCGGCGTCCTGGCGTGGTGGCGGCGAGGTGTCGCTGCTGGAGTTCCGCAACCCCGCCGAGCGGGAGGCGGTCCGCCGGCACGCCATGGCCCGCTACGGCTTCGACCCGGCCAAGCCGGTCGTCACCGTCTACGTGCCGGACCTGACCGGCGCGCTGCACGGCACCGTGGAGGCGTTCGCGGAGCCGGCCACCTGGCTGAAGGAGATGGCCGAGCTGGCACTGGCCCGGACCGACGTCAACTGGCTGTTCGTCGACCACCCGGACCAGGGTGCGCCGGACTACTTCGCCGAGGTCGCCGCCAAGCACCCGGGACCGCGCTACGTGCGCAGCATGGACCTCAGCAAGAACGTCCTGTTCGCTCTGACCGATCTGGGTCTCACCACCCGGGGCGCGATCGCCGCCGAGCTCCCGGCGTACGGGATCCCCGCCCTGCAGGCCGGCTGGTCGGAGTGGAGTGACCTCGGCATCAGCACCGTCGCCGCCGACGAGAACGGGTACTGGCGCACGCTGCGCGACACGCTCGACGGCCTCGTCGCGGGCAAGGCCCTGCTCACCGACGACCAGGTCGCCAGGGCCCGGCTGTGGATGTGGTTCCACCGGGTCGCGACCGACGTGCCGACGATGCTGGTGCAGCACTGGGAGCTCGGCGACGGCGACGAGCTGCTCGGCACGCTGAAGACCACCTTCCAGTACGCCGAACCCGACGCCGACCCGCTGTTCGAGGCCGTACGACGGATGTGGACGCGACGCGAGCCGTTCCTGACCAGGTACGACCTGGCCGAGGGGCCGGAAGGGATTGCGTGATGACGGTTCCCCGGATGGAGACCGGCTTCGAGCTGCCGGTGCGGCCGGCCGAGATCCCGGGCACGCTGGACCGCGGTGACGCGCACGCGCTGCAGCTGGTGGACGGGTTCATCCGCGGGGTGTCCCTGCTCGGCCGGTTCTTCCGGTCCCCGGGCCTGATCGGGCTCAAGGTCGCACCGCCGCCGTCCGGGCCGGTGCGGATCACCCTCACCCTCGGGTACGACGGGGCCACCGCGAGCTGGTGGGACGACCGGGTGCCCGACGCCGTACAACCTCGGATGCACACCGCGCCGCGGCTGCTGCTCGTGCGTGCCCAGGGCGAGACCCGGACCGCAGTGGTCCTGGCGCGCAGCGGCACCAGGGCCGGGGTGGCGACGGTGAGCTTCGAGGTCGACGCGCCCGAGCTGGACCCGGACGGCCTGCTGACGATCGAGCTGGCCGACCCGGCGGCGCCGCCGGCGTGGGTGTCCGAGGCCGCCGCGCCGTTCGGTGCCGTCGGGGTGCGGCTGGACTCGGTGAGCATGAGCACGGACGTGGCGGAGCCGGCCGGGCCGCAGGTGACCCCGGCCGGGCTTATCGTGGTCGGCCCGGAGAGCGCCGGCGCATCCTCGTGGCGGCTGCGGGCCGCACTCGCGGGAGCGGCGACGCCCGAGGCGTCGGCGACCGGTACCGGGCGGACGCCGCCGCCGTTCGGGCTGGGCAGTGCGATCCCGCGCGGCCGGCCGCTGCCGCCGCCCGAGCCGCGGACCCGGGTCGGCCGGTGGATGTCCGGGCTGAAGGGCCGGCTGCAGGCCGAGGCGCGGCTCGACGGTCTCCGCCACGAGCGCGGCGAACGGCCCGAGCTCGAGGTCAGCGGCCAGATGCACCGCGAGCTGAAGGTCGCGGCTACCGCCCACGGCGACGGGCGGGCGCCGGTCGGTCCCGAGGCCGTTCTCGACGACCTGCTCAGGGGTCTGGTGCGCGAGAAGCGGTTGCGGGTGCGGGCGCTCGGCCTGCTGACCGGGGCCGAGACCAGGTTGCCGGTGAGCTACGCCGACCGCGTGGTCGAGATCGGCGCGCCGGGCACGTCGTCCGGCGAGCCGCTGTTCATCCGCATCGACGCCGTGGAGGACGAGCTCTTCTCCGCCCCCGAGCTGCGCCGCCACCACGTCGAGTGGCGACTGGTGCGTTAAGCGCCCCGTCAAGGAAGGTTCGGCACGCTTCTCGGCGGCCCAGACGCCCGCTGGCGGCGTTGTCGTCGTCGCCCGATGCTCCGCATCGAGCTCCTCCTCCGCCTTGCCAGCGAACGACTGGACCGCCGAGAAACGCACCAACCTTCCATGACGGGGCGCTAGCGCAGCTCGTAGATCTCGGCGTCGACGGTCTCGTACCGCAGGTTCGCCAGCTCGCGCAGGTCGTCGGGGCGCGGCGAGTACGTCAGGTCGAAGTACAGCCAGCGCACGCCGTACTGCTTCTTGAGCCGCGTCAGCGCGGCCTTCAGCTCGTACGGCGGCTTGCGGAGCAGGTCGTCGCGCTTGACCGGGCCCTTGAACGCGGCGTCGTTGTCGTCCAGCTTCTGCTGGTCCCAGAACGGCAGCCGGAACGGGCTCTCGTCGGTGCCGGCGACCTCGGCGTTGATCTTGTTCGTGTATCCCCAGCCCTCGACCAGCACGTGCCGCTCCGTGAGTGCCGCGATCCAGAAGTGCCGGTCGTCGCAGTTGCGGCCCAGGTGGATCACGCAGTGCGCGTTGGTCGCGACCAGGTCGCCCGGCGCGCTGTGGTCGCGCAGCCAGTGGGCCGCCTCGGTCTTCGTCGCGGTCGGGCCGACCGGGCGGACGAGGCCCGGGCTGGAGAAGGTCATCGCCTTGGTGTGCGCCAGCGCCTGGACCGGCACCAGCAGGCCCGCGCCCATGCACGCGGCGAGGAACGCGGCCGGCAGCACCAGGAACGGGTTGCCGCGCCGGCGCGCGACCTTCCACAGCACGGTGATGACGAGCGCGCCGGCCAGCGCCAGGCCCGTGATCCACAGCCAGGGCTCGACCAGCCCGGTCAGGTGGCCGTCGGGCGTGCGGAACCCGATCGAGGGGTCGTCCCGGTCACGGATGACCCGCCGCGCGATCGCCGCGGCGACGGCACCCGCGACCACGGCCAGCGCGATCACCACGCCACCGAACCGGTCCCGGAACCGCACCACGAGCCGCCACAGGCCGAAGCTCGCGAGCACCGCGATGACCGGCACCGCGGTGCGGTGGAAGTACAGCTGGCTGTTACCCGACTGGTCGGTCAGCAGCATCCCGCTGAACCCGCCGATGGCGATCCCGAGCAGGTACGGCACGGCCTGGTCGCGCAGCCACCGCCGGGCCGGCACCAGCGCCACCAGCAGGCCGGCCGCGCCCAGGGTCCACGCCAGACAGCACACGACACCGGTCACCCACAGCGCCCGGTGGTCCACCTCCGGCGGCGGCCGGAAGGTCACCAGCCAGTAGAAGGCGACCCGCCGGAACACCCGCCACGGCCGCACCGCCAGCCCCGACGACTGGCCGGCGAACACGATCGCCACGATCAGCCCGAACAGTGCCGAGCCGATTACCACCCCGGCCAGCGCCGACCACGGCATCCGCCGCGACAGCAGCCGGAACAGTGCCGCCAGCCCGAACCCGCACACGATCACCGGCAGCACGGTCGCCTTCGAGCCGGCGGCGGCCATCGCGACCATCGTGAACATCACCCAGGTCAGCCTGCCGCTGTCCTTGCGCAGCAGGTCGACGCCGATCAGCGCGAGCAGCACGGTGAGCCCGCCGCCCAGGTTCTGCGTCGGGCTGGTCCAGATGTACGTCGTGGTGTGGTCCGGCGGCAGCACGTTGCCCAGGTACGCCTGCACGGTGCCGCCCACGGTCGCGACCATCACCGCCAGCGGACCGGTCCAGACCGCGTTGCGGGTGATCCGCTGCGCCAGCGGGATGATCAGCGCGGTCCCGGCCAGCATGATCGGCACCCAGCCGATCTCGTAGATCAGGTCGGTCAGGTCCACCCCGGTCGCCCACGCGACCGCGGCGGTGAACTCGTGGAAGAACGTGTGGTAGGCCATCGGCTCGCCGTGCACCCACGACGCCTGCACCGGGAAGTCGTACTTCGCGCTCGCCGCCAGCGCCTGGTGGAAGGCCAGGTCCGGCGAGTGCCAGCGCGCGTCGGTGTACGGCGCCGGCCTCAGGCCGTTGCGGTACCGGGCCAGCGCGTACAGCGGGGCCATGCAGGACAGGGCGGCCAGCCAGGCGCCGAGCGGGCTGAGCGGCTCGCTGACCCGGCGCAGCACCCGGCGGTGGAACCGCGGCACCGCGAGCGCCACCAGCACGACCGGGACGGCCCACAGCCATGCCCGCGGCTTCTGGTTCAGCCAGCCGCACAGCAGGTAGGCCAGGGTCAGCCCGGCGATGCCGACCATCGTGCCCGCGGCGACGTCCTCGAGCAGGTTGCGGCGCCGCCGCGTGCAGACCCGCCAGATCACCAGCCCGGGCAGCACCAGGTCGAGCACGTAGAACCGGCTGAACCGGATCAGGGTGTCGGCCGTGACGTGCCCGAGCAGCAGCCAGACGGCGGCAGCGGCGAAGCCTGCGACAGCGGCCAGCTTGACCAGCGGCGGCAGCACCAGCCGCGCGACGCGCAGTGCCGGGCGCAGGACGCGCGCCGCGGCACGCAGCAGCCGGCGGGCACGGGCGGAGAGCGGCCCGACGGCGGAGCCACCGTCCGGGGCCGTACTACGCTCAAGCATCATGACCGCGCCCCCACTGATTCCCTTCACCAAGCCCTTCGTCGTGGGCGACGAGCTGTCCTACGTCGCTCAGTCCTTCGTGTCCCCCGACGTTGCCGGCGACGGGCCGTTCACCCGCCGCGCGACCGAGCTGGTGACCAAGATCACCGGAGGGCTCGGCTCCCTGCTCACCACCTCCTGCACGCACGCGCTGGAGATGACGGCCCTGCTGCTGGACCTCGAACCCGGCGACGAGGTCATCATGCCGTCGTTCACCTTCGTCTCCACGGCCAACGCGTATGCCCTGCGCGGCGCCGTGCCGGTGTTCGTGGACATATCGCGCACAACGCTCAATCTCGACGAGAAGTTGCTCGAAGCGGCAATCACGGAGCGTACCAAGGCGGTCGTGGTGGTGCATTACGGCGGCATCGCCTGCGCGATGGACGAGATCCTCGCCATCGCCGAGCGGCACGGCCTGGCGGTCGTCGAGGACAACGCGCACGGCTTCGGCGGCTCGTACCGCGGCCGCCCGCTCGGCTCGCTCGGCGTGATGGCCACCCAGTCGTTCCACGGCACCAAGAACGTGCACTGCGGGGAGGGCGGCGCGCTGGTCTGCAACACCGAGGACCTGCTCGCCCGGGCCGAGATCATCCGTGAGAAGGGCACCAACCGCAGCCAGTTCTTCCGCGGCCAGGTCGACAAGTACCGCTGGGTCGACATCGGCTCCAGCTACCTGCCGGCCGACCCGCTGGCCGCGTTCCTGACCGGACAGCTCGAGCGCTTCGAGGAGATCCAGGCGCCCCGGAAGGCGATCTGGACGTCGTACGACGAGTCGCTGCGGGACTGGGCCGCCGAGCACGGCGTGCGGACGCCGGTGGTGCCGGACGGCTACGTGCACCCGGCGCACGTGTACTTCCTGGTGATGCCGAGCCACGAGCACCAGCAGGGCCTGATCCGCCACCTCAGGGAGCGTGGCATCGTCGCGCCGTTCCATTACCTGCCGCTGCACTCGTCGCCGGCGGGGGAGAGGTACGGCCGGGTCGCTCCCGGCGGCTGCCCGGTCACCGACCAGGTCAGCGAGGGCCTGGTCCGGCTCCCGCTGTTCACCCAGCTGACCGAGTCCGAGCTGGCGCGGGTCGTCGACGGCGTCACGTCGTACACCGTTTCATGAGCTGGTACGACGCGGTGGAGGCGGGCGAGCTCATCGCCGGCCCGTCGCCGTACGAGTCCTCCCGGTTCGGCGTCTCGGTCGACCGCGTCACGGTGTCGCGCGACGCCGGCACGACGCTGGCCGACGTGGCCGCCGCGGTGTCGGCCTCGGACGCGGACGTGGTGCTGCTGCGCTATCCCGCGCGCGAGGTC
>DASXRB010000559.1:0-7205 GCA_036506875.1 Kribbellaceae bacterium
CTGCCACACCCCGGTGCCGAACCAGTGCACGAACACGTCGCCGACGGCCACCCCGACCGCGACGCCGACCATGACCTCCGCGACCCGGCGCAACCGCTGCCCGTAGCTGAAGCCGAGGCAGATCATTGCCGCCACCGGCGCGAAGAACGGCATCCGGTGCCCGAGCACGTTCCGCGCCAGCCACCACGCGAGCCCGGCGGCCAGCGCGCACTGCGCCACGAAGAAGCCCCGCTCGCGGAGCCGGCCGAGCCGGCGTCGTACCGACTGCCGTGACCGGCGGGCGGCCCGCGGCGCGAAGTCGTCGCGCAGCTCACGCAACTGGTCGATTGTCAGCCGGACGGGGTCCATGCACACATCATGGGGTCGAGTTGCCTGCGGCGAGGCGACAGCGCGAGGGTTGAGACATGACGGAGAAGCACCACGAGGAGTACGGCGACTACAGCGTCGACGACGAGAACCAGCTGCAGCCGGGCGACACGCTCGACGCCCGCGGTGTCGACGATGTGCTGGACGAGGGCTACTCGCCGGCGGAGAACTGGTCGGCCGGCGAGGGGTTCGGGACCACCGCGGACGAAGCGCTGCGGGGTGAGTCGTTCGAGCAGCGGTTGTCCCAGGAGGTCCCGGACGCCGATCCGTACGCCCAGGAGGGTGAGACCGTCGGCGGGCCCGAGGTCGGCACCGAGCGCTCCGGCCGGCTGGTCGCGCCCGACGAAGGCAGCGGCGAGGATTCCGAGAAGGAGATGGTTGCCGAGGACATCGGTATCGACGGTGCCGCCGCCAGCGCCGAGGAGGCCGCCGTGCACGTGGTCGACGACGAGGAGGCCGCCGAGCTCGAGGAGGAGCTCGCCGAGGAGTTCGGCGAGGACTAGGGCGCGCGCGGGTCAGGCGCGCGGCGTCACCGTGACCTCGCAGCCACGCGAGGGGACCAGGGTGACGTTGCGCGGCGTCGCCGGTTCCGGCTCGGGGCGCGGCGCCGACACGTCGTACCGCCGCAGGGCCGCGCGGAGGATCTCGACCGACTCCATCAGGGAGAAGCCGGCGCCGAGGCAGCGGCGCAGGCCGCCGCCGAACGGGATCCAGGTCGCGGGCGCCGGCGGGTGCTCGCCGAGGAACCGGTCCGGCCGGAAGTCGTCCGCGTCGTCGTGCACCGACGGGTCCGCGTGCACCAGCCCGATCGCGGGCATCACCGTGGTCCCGCGCGGCAGCGAGTAGCCCGCGAGCTCGGTGGTCTCGGTGAGCCGGCGTCCGACCTGGTAGATCACCGGCCGCAGCCGGAGCGCCTCCTTGGCCACCGCCTCCAGATACGCGTCGTCACCTTCGTCGGCGGCGCGCTGCGCGGCCGCGAGCTGCTCCGGCCGCCGGGCCAGCTCGTGGAACGCCCAGGCCAGCGAGGTCGCGGTGGTCTCGTGCCCGGCCAGCAGCAGCGTGACCAGCTGGTCGCGCAGCTCCGCGTCCGACCAGTTGCCCGCGGCAAGCAGTTTGGACAGTACGTCGTCGCGCTCGGCCAGGTCGCCGGCCGCGCGGCGGTCCGCGATCTCGTCGTACAGGATCCTGTCGACGTGCTGCTGCACCTCGAGGTAGGTGCGCCACGGCCGGTACCGCAGCAGCTTGGGATAGAAGCCGCCGAGCATGATGATCGGCCGGATCTCGACCACCCGCCCGACCAGCGGCCGCAGCTGCGCCAGCCGCTCCTCGGCGGTCACCCCGAACACCACCTGCAGGATGATCTCCAGCGTCAGCCGCCGCATCCGCTCGTGCAGCCTGAACGGCCGCCCGGACGGCCAGGAGGCGACCTCGGCCTCGGCGAGCCGGGCCACCATCGCGGCGTACGAGCGCAGCGCGTGGCCGTTGAACGCGGGCATCAGCTGCTTGCGGATCCGCAGGTGCTCGTCGTCGTCCAGCAGCAGCAGCGAGTGCGCGCCCATGATCGGCTGCAGCACGGTGTTGCCCTCACCGGCGTGCATCACCGAGGCGGGCCCGGCGAAGACCTCGCGGATGTGCTCGGGCCGGCTGACCACCACGACGACCCGGCTGTGTGGCACCAGGCGGATCGTGAACACGTCGCCGTACCTGCGCTTCAGCCGCGGGAAGTACCGCCTGCGCTGCTGTGCGAACAGGGCGGTCTGCACGAGCGTCGGCAGCCGCGGCCCGGGCGGCAGCGTGCGCGCGGTCTCACGGTCCAGCGTCCCGGTACCCAGCAGCGGTGTCTCGTCCGTCGGCGGCATCCCCGCTCACCTCCGCCGTCCACGCTACGGCCTGTAGATGAACAGTTCAGATCTCCACCGGCACGCCGAGCGGGAGGCGGTGCAGGCGGGTGCCGTGGGCCGCGCCGAGGGCGTTCACGTCGGTGAGGAAGTCCGGCCAGTCCAGCCGGAGCACCGGCCGCATCGGCTTGTCCAGCGGCACGGTGAAGTCGTCGTGGTGGATCGGGATCAGCAGCTTGGGCCGCAGCCGGCGGCCGAGCCGGCCGAAGTAGTCCGGGGTGCCCTGGCGCGCGGCGAGGCAGGCCAGCAGCACGTCGGCCGGCGCCTGCCGGGCCAGCGCGTCGTCCTCGATCCCCGCGCTGCTGTGCAGGTGGAACGACCGGCCGCCGACCTCGACCCGCCACGACAGCACCTGCCCGCACGGCCAGCGGATCGCGGTGCGCGGCAGGCCGCTGTCCGGCAGCTTGCCGGGGTCGAGGTGCCGGAACAGCGGTACGACGCCGTGCCGCGAGTGGATCGCGGTCACGGTGAACGGGCCGATGATGAACTGCTCGCCGTCGGTGACCTCGCGCAGGTTCGCGTCCGGGATACCGAGCCGGCGGCCGAGCTCGACGGTGGTCGCAGAGCCGTGGATCACGACGTGCGGCGAGGCCTCGGCGATCGGCGCCAGGTCCATCGCGTGGTCGAAGTGCGCGTGCCCGACGAGGACGGCGTCCAGGTCCGGGAAGGCCCGCTTGACGGCTTTCGCGTCCGGGCGCGCGGGCCGGAACATGATCTGCGCCCAGCCCGGCCGGGAGACGAAGGGATCGAGAG
The DNA here is from genome assembly GCA_036506875.1 of Kribbellaceae bacterium. GTDB lineage: Bacteria > Actinomycetota > Actinomycetes > Propionibacteriales > Kribbellaceae > DASRHY01. The sequence goes on from DASXRB010000559.1 coordinate 3,018, forward strand.
CGAGCCGGGTGCCGCCGACCTCGAAGACCAGCCCGGCGACGCCGTGCCAGGTCAGTGTGCCGCCGATCGTCTCGCCGTCAGGCCAGGGCAGCGGTTCGTCGGACGCGTCGAAGATCTCGCCGGCGTTCGCGCGATCGGGCATGGGCGTAAGTCAAGCATGTACGACGCCGGCCGCGCGGCGACTCGTCGTGGACCGGATCAGGACGTCAGGACCTCGCGCGTCGGCGGGACGGTCGGCTTGCGGCGCTGCTCGAACACGAGATTGGTGTGCAGTTGCGCGACCTCCTTGCGGGTCGTGAAGCCGTCGAGCAGCAGGTGCTGCAGGTGGGCGGCGTCGGCGACCGCGACGTGCACCAGGAAGTCGTCCGGCCCGGCGACGTGGAACAGCATCAGCGTCTCCGGCAGCCCGAGCACGTATGCCATGAACGGCTCGACCACCGCCCGCGTGTGCGGCCGGACCCGGACCGCGATCACCGCCTGCAGCGGCCGGCCGAGCGCGCCCAGGTCCACGTCGGCGTGGTAGCCGGTGATGACCCCGCGGGCGCGCAGCGCCTGCCGCCGGGTCAGGCAGGTGGACGGCGCGACGTTGACCCTCGCGGCGAGGTCCTTGTTCGGCAGCCGAGCATCCTTCTGCAGCTCCCGCAGAATCGCGGCGTCGATCGAATCCAGCACGGAAATCATCCCTTCCGTCGAACCAGATTCCGAATCCTGCCCGGATCGCCGCATCCACGTCCAGCATCGTGCCCACCACCGAACACGCACAGGGAGACCGCCGATGCACACGATGCGGACGCTCGCCGTACACGCCGGCCGCGAAGATCTCGCCGAGCTCGGGGTGCACGCGCCGCCGATCGACCTGTCCACCACGTACCCCGTCCCGGACCAGCACGCCGGTGGCCTCGCCCTCGGCGAGCTCGCGGCCGGAGCGGCCGCGTCGTCCTCACCGGTGTACTCCCGGCTGCACAACCCGACCGTCGGCCGGTTCGAGCGGGCGCTGGCCCGGCTGGAGCGCACCGACGACGCGGTCGCGTTCGCCAGCGGGATGGCCGCGGTGACCGCCGTCGTCCAGGCCGCCTGCCTGATGACCGGCCGCCGGCACGTCGTCGCGGTCCGGCCACTGTACGGCTCCACCGACCACCTGCTCGCCACCGGCCTGCTCGGTACCGAGACGACCTACACCGACCCCGCCGGGGTGGCCGCCGCGATCCGCCCCGACACCGGCCTGGTCGTGATGGAGACCCCCGCGAACCCGAACGTCGACCTGGTCTCGATCGCTGACGTCGTCGCGGCCGCCGGTGACGTGCCCGTCGTGGTGGACAACACCTTCGCCACCCCGGTGCTGCAGAACCCGGCAACGCACGGCGCCACCTACGTGCTGCACTCGGGCACGAAGTACCTCGGCGGCCACGGCGACGTGCTCGCCGGTGTCGTCGCGTGCTCGTCGTCGTCCGCGGGTCCGCTGCGGCAGGTCCGCATCCTCACCGGCGCGGTGCTGCACCCGCTCGGCGGCTACCTGCTGCACCGCGGCCTGGCCACGCTGCCGCTGCGGGTCGAGGCCGCCCAGCGCGCCGCCGCCGAGCTCGCGCACCGGCTCGCCGAGCACCCGGCCGTCAGCGCGGTGCGGTACCCGGGCCTGCCCGGCGCCGACCCGCTCGGCCTGGTCGGCACCCAGATGCTCGGCCCCGGCGCGATGCTCGCCTTCCAGACCGCCGGCGACCCACTGCAGGTCGTGGCCCGGCTGGAGCTGATCACCCCGGCGGTCAGCCTCGGCTCCGCCGACACGTTGATCCAGCACCCGGCGTCGCTCACGCACCGGCTGATGGACGCCGCCGACCGCGAAGCCTGCGGAGTACCGGCGGACCTGCTACGGCTGTCGGCCGGGCTGGAGGACGTCGACGACCTGTGGCACGACCTCTCCGCCGCCCTCGCGGCCGCGGTCCCGGCACCGGCGGTCCTCGCGACCTGACGTGACGAAGGCCACGGCGGGGTCGATACGGTGGCGGTCATGACGGTGCGGTGGCTGACGGCGTTCCTCGACCTCCCGGCCTCCTCGGCCGCTGCCGCCACCGACTTCTGGCTGGCGGTGACCGGGTCGTCGCTGTCGCCGCGCCGGGGTGTGTTCGACGAGTTCGCGACCCTGCTGCCGCCCGACGGCGACGCCTACCTGCGGGTGCAGACCGTGACCGGCGGCCCGGGCGGCTGCCACCTCGACCTGCATGTGGACGACGTCGACACCGGCGCGATGCGTGCCCTCGAGGCCGGCGCCACCATCGACCTGGCCCAGATCGGCCTGGTGGTGCTGCGCTCGCCGGGCGGCTTCCCGTGGTGCCTCGTCGGCCACCACGGCGAGGCACGCCGGCCGGCGCCCGTGAGCTGGGGCGCGCACCGCAGTCTGGTCGACCAGGTCTGCCTCGACATCGCCCCGGACGCGTACGACGAGGAGGCCCGGTTCTGGGCCCGGCTCACCGGCTGGGAGCGCCGCACCGGCTCCCGGCCGGAGTTCGAGTACCTGGTCCGGCCCGAGGGCATGCCGCTGCGCCTGCTGCTGCAGCGCCTGGAACACGAACCCGCCGTCGCCCGGTGCGCCGCGCACCTCGACCTCGCCACCGACGACGTCGACGCAGAGGTACGACGCCATCTCGGCCTGGGTGCCGTCGAGGTGCGCCGGACACCGGACTGGGTGACGCTGCGCGACCCGGCCGGCCGGGAGTACTGCGTGACCCGCCGCTCACCGGACACCGGCACGCTGTCCGGCTGACCTCTCAGCGCTTCAGCCGGAGCGTCAGGATCTGGAACGGGCGCAGCTCGAAGGGCACCGCGCGGCCGTCGGTCTCGCGGTCGGCAAGCCGGCGCTCGAGGAGGTCGACCTCCTCGGCAGCCGTGACACCGAAGCCGGCGGTGAGCGTGGTCCGGGCCCGGCCGCCGCGCGACTCGTACAGCCGCACCACGACGTCACCGGACCGGTCGTCGGCCAGCTTGACCGCCTCGACGACCACCGCGTCGTTGTCCAGGGCAACGATCGGCGCGACCTCGGGGACACCGCCGGCGACCACTCGCCGGGGCAGGTTGATCCGGTAGCCCTCGCGCACCGCGTCGCCGATCTCCGCACCCGGCACGATCGCGTAGTTCACCACGTGCCGGCCCTGGTCGGTCCGCGGGTCCGGGAACCGCGGCGCCCGGATCAGTGACAGCCGCACCGTCGTCACCGTCCCGCCGCCTTCGTGCGCGTCCCGGGTGACGTCATGGCCGTACGTCGAGTCGTTGACCACCGCGACGCCGTAGCCGGGCTCGCCGACGTGCAGCCAGCGGTGCGCCGCGATCTCGAACTTCGCCGCGTCCCACGACGTGTTCTGGTGCGTCGGCCGGAAGATGTGCCCGAACTGGGTCTCCGACGCCGACCGGTCGGCGTGCACGTCCAGTGGGAACGCGACCTTGAGGAACTTCTCCGACTCGTGCCAGTCCATCGCGCACTCGACGTCCAGCCGCCGCGCGCCTGGCCGCAACCGCAGCGTCTGCGTGACGGCCGACCGCCCGAACGACCGCGTCACCACCGCCGTCGCGACGCCGTCCTCGACCGACAGCACGACCGAGCCGACCTCGGTCAGGTCGCGCACGCTGTTGCGGTAGTGCGGATCGACGTCCCACGCGTCCCACATGTTCGGCGTGTCCACGTGCAGCTGCAGCAGGTTCGCGGCCTTGCCGGGGGCAACGACCTCGCGGTCCGCCGCCACGTCGTACAGCGAGGTCACCAGGCCGCGCTCGTCGACGGTCACGCGCAGGAGGCCGTTGTCCAGCACGTTGCCGGCGACCCGCGCCGCCTCGCCGCCCGCCGCCACCGGCCCGGCGCCCAGCGCGGGCACGCCGTCGCGCGCGTGCGGCGCGGCGTTGAACGCGAGCTGGTGCGTCCCGGTGCCCTCGTCGGCCAGCACGGACTGGGCCCGGGTGATGACGGCCTCCAGGTCGCGGGCCACCTCGGCGTACGTCGTCTCGGCCTCGCGGTGCACCCAGGCGATCGAGCTGCCCGGCAGGATGTCGTGGAACTGGTGCAGCAGCACCACCTTCCACAGCCGGTCCAGCTCGTCGTACGGGTAGTCCTCCGGCCGGAGCTTGCCCTGGGCAACGGCTGTCGCGGCCCACAGCTCGGCCTCGCGGAGCAGGTGCTCGCTGCGCCGGTTGCCCTGCTTGGTC
>DASXRB010000560.1:0-5087 GCA_036506875.1 Kribbellaceae bacterium
GCTCGACGATCTTGCCGAGCTCGGTGGCGAGCTGGGCGGGGTCGGCCGGGTCGTCCTGGGTGGTGTACGCGATCCCGAAGCCACCACCGAGGTCGAGCTCCGGCATCGTGACGCCGAGCTCGTCGGAGACCCTCGCGTGCAGGGCGATCACGCGCCGCGCGGCCACCTCGAACCCGGACGAGTCGAAGATCTGCGAGCCGATGTGCGAGTGCAGCCCGAGCAGCTCCAGCGCCGGCGACTCGTTGACCTTGGCAACGGCCTGGAAGGCGTCGCCGGAGGTGATCGAGAAGCCGAACTTCTGGTCCTCGTGCGCGGTCGCGATGTACTCGTGGGTGTGCGCCTCGACCCCCGCGGTCACCCGCACCATCACCGGCGCGACCACCCCGCGCTCGGCCGCCAGCCGGGCCAGCCGCTCGATCTCCTGGAAGGAGTCCGCGATGATCCGGCCGACGCCCGCGTCGAGCGCCCGGGCCAGCTCGGACTCGGACTTGTTGTTGCCGTGGAACCCGATCCGCTCCGGCTCGGCACCCGCCCGCAACGCCACCGCGAGCTCGCCGCCGGTGCAGACGTCGAGCCGCAGGCCCTCCTCCATCACCCAGCGGACCACGGTCGTGCACAGGAACGCCTTGCCGGCGTAGTACACGTCGAAGTCCCGGAACCCGTCGCGGAACGCCCGCGCCCGGGCCCGGAAGTCCTGCTCGTCCAGCACGTACGACGGGCTGCCGTGCTCGGCGACCAGCTCCCGGACGTCGACCCCGCCGACCTGCAGCGCGCCGTCGGCGTTCTTGGTCGCGGTGGACGACCACAGCAGCCCGACCAGCTCGTTGACGTCGCGGGGCGCGCTCAGCCAGGCCGGGCCGCGATGGCCGATGTCCGCGTGCAGCGCGCCGGCTTCGTGCGCTCTCACATCCGCTCCGGTGCGGACACGCCGAGCAGCTCCAGGCCGTTCGCCACCACCGTCCTCGTCGCGGCGACCAGCGTCAGCCGGGCGATGTGCACCGGCTCGGCCGGCTCGTCACCGCGTGGCAGCACCCGGCAGGTGTCGTAGAACTTGTGGAACGCCGACGCGGTGTCCTCCAGGTAGCGGGCGATCCGGTGCGGCTCGCGGAGCTCGGCGGCCGTCGCGACCACGCGCGGGAACTCGGCCAGCGCGCGCAGCAGGTCGCCCTCGCGGTCGTGGTCGAGCAGGGCGGGGTCGAAGCCGTTCTCGTTCGAGATGCCGAGGTCGGCGGCGTTGCGCAGGATCGAGGCCAGCCGGGCGTGCGCGTACTGCACGTAGAAGACCGGGTTCTCGCTGACCTGCCGGGTGATCATCTCGATGTCGAGGGTCAGCGGCGAGTCGGCGGGGTAGCGGCACAGCGTGTACCGCAGCGGGTCGACGCCGCCCTCGTCGACCAGCTCGGCGAGCGTGACGATGTTGCCGGCCCGGCGGGACAGCCGCATCTCCTCGCCGCCCTTGAGGATCTTGACGAGCTGGCCGATCAGGATCTCGATGTTGTGCTCCGGGTCGTCGCCGGCGCAGGCCGCGATCGCCTTCAGCCGGTTCACGTACCCGTGGTGGTCGGCGCCGAGCAGGTAGATGCACACGTCGAAGCCGCGCTCGCGCTTGGCGACGTAGTACGCCGCGTCGGAGGCGAAGTACGTCGGCTCGCCGTTGGTCCGGATCAGCACCCGGTCCTTGTCGTCGGTGAAGTCCGTCGTCCGCATCCACAGCGCGCCGTCGGCGTCGTACAGGTGGCCCTGCTCGCGGAGCTTCTCGATGGCGTGCTCGACACCGTTGTTGTCGATCAGGCTGCGCTCGGAGTACCAGACGTCGAACGTGGTGCGGAAGTGCTCGAGCTGCGCCTTCTGCTCCTCGTGCTGGCGCTGGTAGCCGGACTCGCGGAAGGCGATCAGCTGCTCGCCGGCGGGCAGGTCGGTGATGCCCGGCTCGTCGGCGACGATCTGCTTGGCCAGGTCGTGGATGTACTCGCCGTGGTAGCCGTCCTCGGGGATCGGCTGCCCGTTCGCGGCGGCCATCAGCGAGGCGCCGAACTTGTCCATCTGGTTGCCGCGGTCGTTGAGGTAGAACTCGCGGGTCACGTCGGCGCCGGCGGCGGACAGCACCCGGGCCAGCGCGTCGCCGACCGCGGCCCAGCGGGTGTGGCCGAGGTGCAGCGGCCCGGTCGGGTTGGCGCTGATGAACTCCAGGTTGATCTTCTGCCCGTGCAGGGTGTCGGTGTGCCCGTACGACGCGCCGGCCTCGAGGATCGCCGCGGCGACCCGGCCCTGGGCGTCGGCCGCGACCCGGATGTTGATGAACCCGGGCCCGGCTATCTCGACCGCGCTGATGCCCGGCTCGTCGCGTAGCTTCGCCGCGAGCAGCTCGGCGAACTGCCGCGGCGCCATCCCGGCCCGCTTGCCGAGCTGCATGGCCACGTTGCTGGCGTAGTCGCCGTGCTCGGGGTTCTTGGGGCGCTCCACCGTCAGCTCGCGCGGCAGTCCGCCCTCCACGGTGACCGTCCCGTCGTCGGACAGGGCGGTGAGAGCGTGCAGGATCGTGCTGGCGAGCTGTTCCGGGGTCACCGGGAAAGCGTAGCGGCGCGCGCCCGAGGGCTGGACACCGCTTCCACTCTGTAGTACGCCCGGTCCCCCCGGCGTACTGGTTCAGTGCGTGGCGGTGACCTGGACGAACCCGTCGGGCGGCAACGCGCTGTCCGGGCCGCCGGGGACGCCGTTCACCCGGACCGTGACCGATCCGCAGGCGTCGCCGAGGCACTTGTCGTCGTACCGGACTCCCCACAGGGCGAAGAACTGTTTCAGCGTCGGGTGCTCGCCGGCCGTGCGGGCCTCGACGTGCAGGATGCCGTCCGGGCTGTGCGTGTGCACCGGCGCCTGCTGGGCCCGCACCAGGTCCAGCCCGATACCGCCCGGCACCTCGACCGGCTTGCCGTCGACGGCGACGATCAGCTTCACCAGGTACGACGCCGGGCCGCGGAAGCTCAGCGGCAGCTTCTCCAGCCCGGCGGCGTCGATGTACGACACCGCGTCGCGCGGCGCGTCCCACGGCGCCGGCCCGGTCCGCATCACGGCCGGTCCGGCCGGCGCGGGACCGACCTGGCAGCCGGTCGCCAGGACCGCGGCGAGGAGCGCCGCCAGCGCGGATCTGGTCACGCGGTCAGAGTGTTCCATCCTCCCCCGGTACGACGTTCGGCGGGCCTGCCGGACCCCGGGTCAGTCCTCGGACGGGATCAGGATCCAGAGCGCGATGTAGATGATGAACTGCGGACCGGGCAGGAGGCAGCTGAGCAGGAACAGCAGCCGTACCAGGTTCGGCGACATCCCGTAGCGCCGGGCGAGCCCCGCGCAGACGCCGGCGATCCAGCGGCCGCGCCGCGGCCGGACCAGGTTGGAAGCCATCTCGTGTCCCCTTCGTGTGAGTGTTCCGGTTCCCACTATGTCGCGCGCGATCGGCGGTCCGGGCCGTTCTGGCGGTCCAGGCAGGGTCGGCCTCGGGGCGGAACCCGGGGCACCCCCGACCGTGCCGGGGGCCCGTGTACGACGAGGGCTCGTAGTGCTGCTAATGTTCCTTCTCGGTCCCGAGCCCCCGTAGCTCAGGGGATAGAGCACCGCCCTCCGGAGGCGGGTGCGCAGGTTCGAATCCTGCCGGGGGCGCCCGCCAATTCAGGCTCAGCAGCCATCTTCGCGCTGGACGCCGGCCCGCCACGTGCAATGAATTGTGCAATGGGGCGCCGTACGCTCATTGCATGCCAGCCTCGAAGCGCCGGCGCCCTCGTGGGCACATCCGGGAACTGCCGTCCGGCAGCTTCCAGGTCATCGTCTACGCGGAGACCGGTCCGCTGACCAAGAAGACCGATACATCCGCGAGATCTTGAAGACGTACGGCGCTGCCGAGGTCGCGCTGACGAGGCTGCAAGGCCAGGTCGACCAGAATCGCCACCCAAAGACCGACATCACGCTCGGCCAAGCAATCGGCCGCTGGCTCGATATCGCCAAGCTCGAGCCGCGGCGCGGGGGACAGCAAGGGTCAGTCAGCCGGCAGACCTCAGCCCGCAGGAGCGGAAGGAGAGGCTGGACGACGACGAGGTGCTCGCGGGGGTGCCCCTGGCTCGGGCCTGCTCGCTGAGAGCGGCGTCGCGCTGGTCGCCGCGATCGGCTTCTGCACGCCCGAACGGCTCGCGTTCCTCACAGAAGCTGCCGGTGGGCTGGTCGACCGGGTCGTCTCCTTCTACGGAGGTGACCTGGACGCCGACCGGCGCGGTGGGCCGACTCCGCTGTCGCTGATCTCCGCTCACGCCTCGCCGATGCAGTTGCACCGCGGCAGCAGGGACAGCGCGGCGACTGAGCCTCAGCACAGCGCGGCCGTCGCCGCGGCCGACGCCGCCGGCAGCTACCTTGAGGTTTGCACCTAACCTCGAGCACGGTCGGGGCCGCGTCCGCGCCCACGGTCACCGAGACCCCGAGTTGCGCCCCGTAGCGGTCGGCCAGGGCTGCCGCCGCGCGGATCAGGGCCGGGTCCTCGACTGCCATCCCGACCAGTGCCACGGCCGCGCCGGCCTGAAGCTCACTCGAGGTCCGTGGCAGCCCCTCGTCGTAGGCGTGCACCAGCCTCGCGCCGAGTTGGCGGGCCACCACGTGGCCCAGTACGAGGTCACGGACATCTGCGCCGACCAGCACGGTGTCGACGTCCCGCCCGGCCAGCGCCTCCGCCACGCGGCGGCCGGCCTGCTCGGCCGACTGCGGGTCGTACGACGGCCCAGTCCCTCAGGGGCCCGGGTGTCGGCGTCGGCCGGCCGCCCCTTGGATGTCACTGGTCATCGTCGTCTCCCTACTGGTGAACGGGAAGCTCGCTGAGAAGGTAAAGCGCGTCGAGTGCGAGACCGACGGCGGTGAGGTTGTCCCGACCGTCTTGCTCGCGGTCGATCACCGCCAGCACGCGGTCCACCTGAGCGCCGGCGTCACGCAGCGTCTTGGACGCTCGCAGCGCTTCGCCGGCCGTACTGATGACGTCCTCGATGAGGAGCACGCGCTCGCCCGGGTGAAACTCACCCTCGATCAGCCGTGAGGTGCCGTATCCCTTGGCGCCC
>DASXRB010000561.1:0-2442 GCA_036506875.1 Kribbellaceae bacterium
GACACCGGCCCGACGCAGGGCGGCGGTCACGGTGGTTGCTTCCGGCAACGGGTGGCGGCCGCCGGCGCCAGGTGGGCCGGCGAGCTCGGTGTCCAGGTCGACGAAGTGCGCACCCGGGATGTGGCCGGCGTCGTACGCCTCCTTGCCGGGCGGGCCGGCCAGGTTCCACGTGACGTCGATCAACACCGGCCGCTCGGTCGCGGCGCGCAACTCCTCGACGGAGATCAACGGACTCATGAGGCGGCTCCTCCGAACGGCAGTACCTCGGGTGACAGGGTGGCGCGGGCGCGCGCCTGGGTGAGCCGGCGCCGGTGATGGCGGCGGCACAGCACCTCGTACGCGACCTCGTGGTCGCGCCTCTCGATGTCACCCACCACCAGCTGCTCGCCCTCGGTCACCATCTCACCGCCGATCGTACGGGCGTTGTGAGTCGCCCGCTCACCGCACCAGCACAACGCCTCGACCTGGAGCAGTTCCATCCTGTCAGCGAGCTCGACCAGCCGGGCTGAACCCGGGAAGAGCGTGGCGCGGAAGTCGGTCAGGATGCCGAAGCAGAACACGTCGATCTGCAGCTCGTCGACCAGCCGGGCCAGCTGCTCGATCTGCGGCGGACTGTAGAACTGGGCCTCGTCGCAGACCACGTAGTCGATCCGGCCGCCGTGGGTCAGCTCGCTGACGACGTACTCCCAGAAGTCGAACTCGGGCCGCACCTCGATCGCCTGGGCCGCCAGCCCGAGCCGCGACGAGAGCACCGACTCGCCGGCCCGGTCGTGGCTGGTGAAGATCCGGCCGATCCGCCCCCTGGCCTTGTGGTTGTGGTCCATCTGCAGCGCCAGCGTGGACTTGCCGCAGTCCATGGTCCCAGTGAAGTAGAGGAGCTCAGCCACGGGCGCACATCCTGCCAAGTCAGTGGACCACCCCGCACGCCGGGTCCGCGTGTCCGCATTCCGTCGTACGCGTTTCAGGGGGTCGGCTTGGGTTCTGGGCGTCGGTCCGGTTTGAATGGGTCGTGCGCAAAGCTCTGGTCCTGTTCCTGGCGGCCTGCCTGATGGCCGCCTCCGCCGCCCTGCCGTCGGCCGCTGCCGTGCCGGTCCGGGCTCAGGCCGGACTGCGCGCGTACTTCGTGATCACCGAGCCGACCCAGACCGCGAAGGTCACCAGCGCGATCACCGGCAACGGCGGCACGGTCTACGCCACGTACGACGCCATCGGGGTGGTCGTGGTCCACTCGACCGCCATCGACTTCGCGATCAAGATGCGCGGCGTCGACGGCGTGGAGAAGGCCGGCGCGACCCGCACCTCGGACCTGCCCGCCGACGCCAACAACCCGGCTCTGCCGCAGGCGGTCGCGGAGGCTCCGAGCACTACGCCGGAGGTGGCGCGGCCCGACATGGTCCAGATCGGCGCCACCCAGGCCTGGGAGAAGAACACGGGAGCGAAGACGGTCACCGTCGGCGTCCTCGACACCGGCGTCGACGATCAGCACCCGGACCTGAAGGCGAACTTCGACGCCGGCAAGTCGGCCTCCTGCGCCTACGGCAAAGTGGACACCCGGCCCGGTGCGTGGCGGCCGGTCGGCGAGCACGGCACCCACGTTGCGGGCACGATCGCGGCCGCGAAGAACGGCACCGGCATGATCGGCGTCGCTCCAGGCGTGGAGGTGTCCTCCATCCGCATCGCCGAGCCGGACAGCCAGCTGTTCTTCCCGGAGAACACCGTGTGCGCCTTCATGTTCGCGGCTGACAAGGGCGTGTCCGTCACCAACAACAGCTACTACGTCGACCCGTGGCTCTTCCTCTGCCCGTCGGATCCGGATCAGGACGCGATCGCCGAAGCGGTACGACGTGCCGTCGCGTACTCGGACTCCAAGGGCGTCGTGAATGTCGCCGCGGCCGGCAACGAGGACGACAACCTGGCCGAGAAGAGTGACGACGACTCCAGCCCGAACGACTCGACGCCGGCCCTGCGCACGGTGACGGACGACTGCATCAGCCTGCCGACCGAACTTCCGACCATGGTCGTCGTCGCGTCGGTCGATGCCGCCGGCACCAAGTCGCGGTTCTCCAACTTCGGTGAGAACAAGATCAACGTCGCCGCTCCCGGTGAGAACGTGTATTCGACGGTCCCGGGTGGCGGTTACGAGTCGATGAGCGGTACGTCGATGGCGTCGCCACACGTCGCCGGTGTCGCCGCGCTCCTCCGGAGCGCGAGTCCGAGCCTGACGGCCGCGCAGGTGCGCGCCCGGCTGGCCGAGCAGGCGAACGATCTGGCCTGCCCGCCCGCGTCGTCGGGCGAGTGCACCGGCTCGCAGGCGAACAACTCGTACTACGGCGAGGGCATGGTCGACGCGGCCGAGGCGGTCGGCGCGGCGCCCGCGCAACCGCAAGGCGCGGTCGCGATCACCAAGCCGGCCGACCAGCTCGGGTTCGGCGGAGTGCCGGC
>DASXRB010000562.1:0-14067 GCA_036506875.1 Kribbellaceae bacterium
GAAGAAGATGGCCTCGGCCTGATTTCATCCACAGCGTGTGGGCTGTGGCCGTTCTCCACAGCCCACACGGAGATCACCACGCCAAGCCGCCTGCCTCCCTACGATCCGAGCGTTCGATCCGGACCGGCCAGCCCCGGCTTCCTGACCGAGCCGCCTGTGCTTGCCGTGGAGGTCGCCTTGCGGAGCACACGCAAGCTCGACCGGACGACGAAGAAGCGGGAGTACGCGGCGTTCGGCATCGACCACTACTGGATCGTCGTACCGGACCGGGACCGCCCGAGCATCACCGCCTTCCGGCGCAATGGCAAGAAGTACGAGCAGGTCGCTCTCGTCGCCGGCAGCGAGACGTTCCACGCAGCTGAGCCCTTCGCCGTCGGAATCGTCCCGGCCTTGCTCGCCGCCGACGGCAAGGCCTGGCGATCCCTGCTCCATTGAGCAGGCCAGGGCCGATCGCCCTCAGAAGATCGTCATCAGCAGCGTGAGGATCGCTGGGGCTACGAAGGCCAGGAGCATGAACCACGCCGCTAGGCGGTGGGAGGGTTTGGCGTTGTCGAGGGCGGCGGCGAACTCGAGCAGGGCGCCCTCCTCGGTGTTGCGGGTAAGGCCGATCCACTGAGCCTCCGGCGGGATGCCCTTGTGGGCGGGCAGCAGCGGCGGCGTGTCGTCGTCGTCCCAGATCTCCCACATACCTCGATTGTCACCCGGACCGGCGACAAAGCGTCGTACTAACCGGCGTAGTCCTCGACCCAGATCGGGTCGGCCCAGTCGTAGCAGCCGAGCAGCCAGCTGTGCATGCACACGTCGCCGCCGTCGTAGCCGACGCCGAGCCGGCGCACGCCGCAGTCTGTGGCCGGGTCGCCGGCACCGCCGGACCACCCGCTGGTGTTGTCGCCGGCCTGCAGGTACTCGCCGACGCTGTTCGCGCTCACGCCCGCGGCCTCCATCCGGTGACGGGGATCGGAGCCGTTCGCGTCCTCATGGGTGAAGTCGTCGGAGTCGTCGACGTACGACGCCTGGGCGCGGGCGACGTGGGTGAGGCGGCTGTCCGGGAGGACCGGGTCGCAGCCGTTCCGCGCGCGCTCGTCGTTGATCTGCTGGAACCGCGTCAGCTCCCGGTCGGTCATGTCGCCGTCGTCGGTCGGGGTAGACGTCGCGGTCGGCGTCGTGGTCACCAGCGTCGGGGTGGGCTTGCGCGTTCTGCCGCTCGACGTCCGGCCCGACGTCGGGGTGACCGTGGGCAGCAGGGTCTGCTCCGAGGTCGGCACGCCGGTCGGCGTCGGGGTCCAGCCCGGCGTACCGCCGGGCGTCTCGCTCGGGGTCAGGCTCGGCGTCGTACTCGCGGTGCTCGTCGGTGTGACGGCGGTGGGGGACGGCGTCGGAGCCGCGCTGGTCGGGAACCGGTCGTCGGTCATCGTGCTGAACGGCACCGAGTCCCCGGCCGCCTCGGCGGACCCGTCGCCGCCGCGCAGCATCAGCCACATCGCCGGTACGACGAGGGACAGCACACCGCTGACCGCGACGGCCGGCGTCAGGAACGCCGGCTGTGCCCTGCGGCGTGCTCGCCTGGCGGCCTTCGCCATACCTGCGGACTTCCCTTCACGCTCGCCCCGAGACGCTGGTAGTCGGCCTGCTGCAGTGCCGTCGTCGCCCCGAGTAGCAGGCGACCGACGGGACGTTACCGCATGGCGGGTCAGATGGTGAGGATTCGGACAGTGGGATTCCGAACAGTAACTTCGCGCTCAGACCCGCCCGAAGTTCTGCACCCAGCTGCCGCCGGCGTAGCCGTCCTTGATCTGCCCGGGGTCGTAGCCCACGCCCAGCCGGTTGTAGTCGCAGTTGAGGATGTTGCGCCGGTGGCCGTCGCTGTTCATCCAGCCGTCGACGACCGCTTCCGGGGTGTCGTACCCCATCGCGATGTTCTCGGCCATCGCCGAGCCGTGGAACCCGGCGGCGCCCATCCGCTCGAACGGGTCCAGCCCGTCGGGGTTCACGTGGTCGAAGAAGTGCCGGTCGACCATGTCCTCGGCGTGCCGGCCGGCCGACACCGTGAGGCGCGGGTCGGCGGTGACCGGGTCACAGCCGTTCTTGCGGCGCTCGACGTTGGTGAGCCGCAGCACCTCGGACTCGTACGCGCTCGGCACCGACTCGTCGGCGGGGGTGCTCGTCGTACTCGGCGTCGCGGTGGAACTGCTCTGCGACGGAGTCGGGGTGACCGTCGGGGGCAGGGTCGGCGTGGCCGGGGTCAGCCGGCTCGGTGGCCCGGCCGGCTGGTCCGATCCCGGGCGGCGCTCCGGCGTGATCGTGACGGAGCCCGTGGAACCGGGCCGCTGGTCGTTTGCGCCGGACTCGCCCGGCGGTCGCACCGGGTCGCCACCGCTGCGGCTGGGCGCGGACGTGCGGGTGGTGGTGACGCGGTCGGTGGCGGTGCGGGAGACACGAGACAGGTCGTCGGCCAGGTGGTGGCCGTCGTCCAGGGCGATCATCGCCCAGCTGACCGGCGCGGTGATGAGGACCACCGCCACCACGGACACGACCGGCCCGACCAGCCGGTCACGCCGGCGAGAAGCGTGGTGTCCAGCAGCCATCGCGTCGTCGAATCCCGTCTGTCTGTCGGTGCACCCCGCCGTCCGAGCCAGGAGGCTACCGGACGAACACCGCCGATGGATACCCCGCAACGCCGCGCGGCGTGACCTCGGCGTGACCCGAGCGTGTCCTCGGCGTGCTCTCGGCCAGCCCTCAGCGCGCCCTGGCGACGACGATGTCGGCCACTTTCTTCCAGCCCAGCGAGCCGTACAACCGCTGCCCGTCGCGTGGCGCGATCAGGATCCCGCGGGTCGCGCCGCGGGCCTCCGCGGCCTCGACCAGCGCCGCCATCACCGCGCTGCCGAGCCCGCGCCGGCGGTGCGCCGGGTCGGTCTCGATCCGGTCCGCGACCGCGTCCGTGCCGACCACGGCCATCCGCCCGCTGGCCGCGACCGCGCCGTGCAGGGTGGCCCGGGTGACGATGACGTTCTCCTCCAGCTCCGACACCAGCGCGTAGCGGGAGTGCAGCTGCAGCGACGGCTGCTGAGCGAGCTCGATGGTCATCAGCCACTCAGGTTCGCGTTCGACGTCGAGGCCGAGGTCCATCAGCCGGTCCTCGGTCGCCTCCCGGTCGTTCGTGGCCAGCGTGACCCACGCCGTGCTGCGGCTCTCGAACGCCATCGCGGCGGCGCGCTCGAGCCGCTCGGGGTGCCCGTCGGGATCGAGTACGACGAACTCCGTCGGGCGGTCGTCCTGGCCGACCCGGACGCTCAGGATGCCGTCCTCGTCGACGACGCGGGTCCAGCCCCGGGAGGCTGACCAGCCTGCCTGCCAGCGCCGGACGAGCTCCTCGCAGTCGATCACCCGGCAGATTCAACCACGGCTTCGTCGGTATGCAAGAGGTCGAAAAGAGCAACATCCTCGAACGTTCCGTCACGTCGTACGTCCATCGCCCGCGGCGAACCGACCTGCCGGAAGCCCGCCGCCCGGGCCACGTGCTGCGACGCGGTGTTGCTCGCGGCGGCCCGCAGGAACAGCCGGCGGCAGCCCAGGCCGCCCTCGCTCTCGGGAGTGAACGCGTGCCGCACCGCCAGCCGGACGGCCGCCGTCATCACGCCCTTGCCGCGCGCCGCCGGGTGCGTCCAGTAGCCGACCTCCGCGCCGGTGCGGGCGTTCAGCCGGAAGACGCCGACGTTGCCGAGCAGCTCGTCGCTGTCCGGGTCCGCGACCGCCCAGTTGACGCCCTCGCCGGCGGCGGCGTTCTCCCGGGCCGTCGCGATCCAGGCCAGCGCGTCCTCGCGGCTGTACGGCGACGGCATCTCGGCCAGCCAGTGCTGCGTCCGCTCGTCGGCGCACGCCTCGACGACCCGGTCGGCGTCCTCGTCGCGCATCGGCCGCAGCCGCAGGCCGTCGCCGTCGAGCACGGGTGCGGTCAGCCAGCGCCGCTGGGGCGCCAGCTCGTCGCCGGAGCGGACCGAGGCGGCCCACTCGTCGTGCCGCACCCCGCGGGTCACGGCACCCGCGCGTACCGTCGTGAACCCGGTGAACCCGGTCCGCCACGCCACCCGCCGGGACGCCCAGTTGCCGGCGAGCGCCCGCCACACCACGGCATCCCAGCCGAACTTCTCGAACGCGTGCGTGAGGACGAGCCGCACGGCCCGCGTCATCACCCCTTGCCCGCGGGCCCACGGCGCCGTGGCGAACCCGATCTCGCCACCGTTCCCGTCCCCGCCGCGCAGGTCGACGTTCCCGGCGAACCGGCCGTCGTACTCGATCGCCCACGACCAGAACCCGCCGTCCCGCCAGCCGGCCGGGATCTTGTCCAGCAGGAACTCCTCTGCGTGGTGGCGCTCGTACGGCACCGGCACGCTGGTCCAGCGCTGCATCTCCGGATCGGTGCACATCTCGTACGCCGCGTCGACGTCGTCGGCCGTGTGCGCCCGCAGCCGCAGCGCCGGCACCCCGTCGTCGGCCAGCACCGGCACATCCTCAGGAAACCGCATACCCCACCCTCCCAACCCCGCCGGAGCCCGGCAAACCCTTTACAACCCATTCGTCGGGCCCTTGTGACCCGGCGTGTCGCCGGTGATCGGGCCCTTGTCGCCAAGGACGCGGGGTACGCCGGCCGGGGCTGGGCACAAGTCGTCGTGCGCTCGGACAGGTCGTCGTACCGCTGAACAAGGTATTGCCTGTGCAGGGCCTCCGGACGCGGTTCGAGGGACCGCGATGTCGTCCCGGGATCCGGGGACAACGGCCTCGCGCCCGGCCGTTGCCAGAGCGCCCGCTTGCAGGTTGGGCCCGATGAATGGCGACACGCCGCGTCACAAGGGCCCGATGACGGAATTGATGGGGTGGATGTCGGCGGAGGATCTAGTGTGGGGTGGCGTGAGTGCTTCTGGAGGGCGTGAGGTGCCGGCGCGGGGGCGGGGCGGGCCGCTCGCGGCGCAGCGGCAGGCGACGATCGTTGCCGAGGTCAACAGCCGCGGCGCGGTGACGGTCGCCGAGCTGGTCGACCTGTTCGGTGTTTCCGACATGACCATCCGGCGCGACCTGGACGCGCTGGACGCGGGCGGGCTGCTGCACAAGGTGCACGGCGGCGCCACCTCGGTCGGGCTGCGCAGCGCGCACGAGCCGGGCTTCGACGCCAAGATCGGCCAGGAGTCCGCCGCGAAGCAGGCCATCGCCGCCGAGGCGGCCAAGCTGGTGCGCCCGGACTCGGCGATCGGCATCGGCGCCGGTACGACGACCCACACGCTGGCCCGGCACCTGCTGCGGGTCGAGAAGCTCACCGTGGTGACGAACTCGGTACGGATCGCCGACATCTTCCACGCCGACTCCCGCAGCGACCGGACCGTCGTCCTGATCGGCGGCGTCCGGACCCCGTCCGACGCGCTGGTCGGTCCGATCGCCACCGCGGCGCTGCAGTCGCTGCACCTGGACCAGCTGTTCCTCGGCGCGCACGGGATCGACGCCGAGCACGGCCTGAGCACGCCGAACCTGATGGAGGCCGAGACCAACCGCGCGTTCATCGCGGCCAGCCGCCAGGTCGTGGTGGTCGCCGACCACACCAAGTGGGGCACGGTCGGGCTGAGCACGTTCGCCACGTGGGCCGATGTCGGCGTCGTCGTCACCGACGCGGGCCTCCCGCTCGCCGCGCGCCGCGCGATGAAGGGCACCGGCTGCGAGCTGGTCATCGCCGAATGACCGCCGGTACGACGACCGGCCCCGCCGCACCTGCGGCAGCCGGGCGATGACGGCCGGCACGACGGTCGGCCGGGGTCTCGGGCGGCCGTACTGGGTCCTGTGGACCGCGGCGTCCGCGTCGTTCCTGGGGGAGGGGATCCAGTTCGGCGCGCTGCCGCTGCTGGCCGCCTCGCTGACCCGGGACCCGCGGCTGGTCTCGCTCACCGAGGTGGCCTCGCAGTCCGGCTGGCTGCTGGTCGGGTTGATCTCCGGAGTGCTCGTCGACCGCTGGCGGCGTACCTCGGTGATGTGGACGGTGGACGCGGTCCGCGCGGTCGTCGCCGGGGCCTTCGCGGCCGTGGTGCTGGCGGACCTGCAGACGATCCCGGTGCTGCTGGCGGCCGGGTTCGCGCTCGGCGTGCTGTCACCGTTCTTCGACAACGCGTCCTCGTCGGTGCTGCCGGAGCTGGTCGACGGGTCGCGGCTGGAACGCGCGAACGCCTACCACCAGGTGTCGCTCACGCTGGGCGCGACGCTGATCGGCCCGCCGGCCGGGGCGGCGTTGTTCGTCGCGGTGCCGGGCCTGCCGTTCGCTATCTACGCCGCCGGGTTCGCGGTCGCCGCGGTCCTGGTCGCGCTGCAGCGCCGGGTGGTGCCGGCGCCGGTGCGGACCGAGCGGCACCTGTGGCGCGAGCTCGCCGAGGGAGTGCGGTACCTGTGGCGGCACCAGCTGCTGCGCGCCCTGTGCACCCTGCTGCTGGTGGTGAACCTGGTCGGCACCGGCGTGGTCGCGATCCTGGTGCTCTACGTCCTGCAGGTGCTGGAGCTGCCGCAGGCCGGGTTCGGCTGGCTGGTCGCGATGTACGCCGTCGGCGGCGTGCTCGGCGCGGTCGCGGCACCGCGGCTGAGCCGCCGGGTCGGGACGTTCGCCAGCCTGATGTGGGCGTCGGCGCTGATGTGCGCCGGCATCACCGTGATGGGCCTGTGGATCGCGCTCGCGCCGGTCGTCGTCGCGGTCATGCTGGCCGGCGTCGGCGCCGCTTGGTGGAACGTGGTCACGATCTCGCTGCGGCAGCGGATCGTTCCGCGTGACCTGCTCGGCCGCGTGACGTCGGTCTACCGGATGGTCGCGTTCGCCGCCGCGCCGCTGGGTGCGCTGGTCGCGGGCTGGCTGGCGCACCGCTACGGGCTACGCCTCCCGTACGTCGCTCTCGGCGTCCTTCAGCTCGCCGCCACCGTGGTCTTCGCCCCAGTCATCCGGCGCCACCTGCGGCCGGTCGAACTCGGCCAGTAGCTGTTCGAGCTGCTCGACACAGGCCTGCAACTCGGCGATCGCTTCACTGTGTGTCAGTGGGCCCATGCACGGAGTGTATGGGTAGCTGCCGGGAAATCAGCGCAAGACGCGGCTCAGTCCGGATCGGGCAATCGGTCGGGGTACACGACGTCGACCTCCTTGATCGTCGTCGGGAAGTCGCGCCGATTGTTCGTGATGAAGCGATCGGCGCCGACGACGACGGCAGTTGCCAGGTGTGTCGCATCGATGGCTTTCAGCGCGTACTTCGCGGCGAGTTGAGCCGCGAGCATCGCCGTCGCGCGATCGACCGGCCGCAGATCGAGCCTGCTCACCAGGCGCAGGAGTGCGTCCACCTCGTTCGAAGCGCCGGAGCGTAGAGGTTTGCAGAGGAGCTCGGGAAGCACGAGCACAGAGCCGATGCCGACCCGAGGATCGCCAGATGTTGCATCCGCCGCGGTGAACAGCGCGAGCACGCGGGCACCGAGGTCGTTCCCAGGCAGGACGGCGTAGATCAAGGCATTTGTGTCGAAGGCGTCCATTACCGGGAGTCACGGCTTTCGCGGACGTACCGAACGAGCTCCTCGGCGCGTTCGGGTGTGAGACCCTCCGCCGGTGTCAGAGGCCGCTTCCGCGCCTCGGCCAGCATTTCGTCGATCCGCTGCGCGCCGGCGATCACGTCGTCGAGGCGACGGCTGCGCAGCACGTCCGGACGGACCAGCACGGCGACCGGGCGGCCGTGCCGGGTGATGGTGATCTCCTCGCCACCATCAACCCGGGTCAGCAGCTCCGGCAGCGTGGCTCGGGCTTCGCTCACAGTCACGGTCGTTCTCACGCTCCAAAATTGTACGAAGATGTACAGCGGCGTACAACGCCTTTGTCGCCAGAGAACGTACGAGGGTTGTCGGCCAGCCAGCCGCTCGGCCGGCAATCTGTGGACAACCCCGCGGAAAGAGGGGTCAGCCGATCCGGCCGGCGCCGTCCGACGGGTCGGCGACGATAAGCGCCGGAGCCGCGAAACCCCGGTCCGCGAAGGCCTTCTCGATCGCGGCGAACGTCGCGTCCGCGGCGGTCTCCTCGACCAGCGCGATGATGCAGCCGCCGAAGCCGCCGCCGGTCATCCGCGCCCCGAGCGCGCCGTTCTCCAGCGCCACGTCGACCGCGACGTCCAGCTCCGGGACCGTGATCTCGAAGTCGTCCCGCATCGACGCGTGCGACGCGGTGAACAACGGCCCGACCTCGCGCAACCGCCCGTGCAGCAGCAGCCCCACCGCCTCCGACACCCGCGCGATCTCGGTGACCACGTGCCGGACCCGTCGCCGCAGCACGTCGTCCGGCAGCGTCGCCAGTGCCGCGCCCAGGTCCGTGACCGATCGCAGCGACGGCACCCCGAGCAGCACCGCCGCCAGCTCGCACGCGGCCCGCCGGTCGGCGTACTCGCTGTCCACCAGCCGGTGCGGCGCCCGCACGTCCACCACCAGTAGTCGCAGCCCGGCGGCCGCCGGGTCGAACGGCACCTGCGCGACCGACATCGCCGCCACGTCGAAGAAGAGCGCGTGCCCGGCGGTGCAGCACATCGACGCCATCTGGTCCATCAGCCCGACCGGCGCGCCGGCGAAGTCGTTCTCCGCGCGCTGCGCCAGCCGCGCGACCTGGCCAGGCTCGACCTGCACGCCGGCGAGGTCCAGCAGCGCGGTCGCGGTCGCGCACAGCAGCGCCGCCGACGACGACAACCCGGCCCCGGTCGGCAGGTCGGAGTCCACCAGCACGTCCGCGCCGCCGATCGGGTACCCGGCCGCGCGCAGCACCCACGCCGCACCCGCCGGGTACGACGTCCAGCCCTCGACCGAGCCCGGCGCCAGCGCGTCCAGCGCCAGCTCGGCGTACTCCTCGTCCTGCTGCGACCGCAGCCGCAGCACGCCGTCGTCCCGCGCCGCGGCGGCCAGCACGATCTGCCGGGGCAGTGCGATCGGCAGCACCAGCCCGTCGTTGTAGTCGGTGTGCTCGCCGATCAGGTTCACCCGCCCCGGCGCGCGCCAGACCCCGTCCGGTTCCCTCCCGTACGACGCCGCGAACGCCGCCCCGAGCGCGTCGGGCCGGGCCGCGGCGCTCACGAGCCGCCCTTGCGCAGCAGGCCCGCCACGTCTTCCGGCATGGTGTCACTGACGAACGCACCCATGCCCGCCTCCGATCCGGCCAGGTACTTGACCTTGTCCGCCGCGCGCTTGATCGACAGGACCTCCAGGTGAAGGTAGCCGAGGTCGCGGTCACGCCGTACGGGTGCCTGGTGCCAGGCCGCGATGTAGGGCAGCGGGGCGTCGTACAGGTCGTCCAGGCGGCGCAGCACGTCCAGGTACAGCAGGCAGAAGTCGCCGCGCTCGTCCTCACTCAGCCCGGCGAGGTCGGCCACCTGCCGGTGCGGGTACAGGTGCACCTCGACGGACCAGCGCGCCGCGCGCGGCACGAACGCCGTCCAGTGCGCGGTCTCGCCGACCACCCGGGCGCCGTCAGCACGCTCGGCCGCCAGCACGTCGGCGAACAAGTTGCTCCCGGCAACCTCCTGGTGCGCGCGGGCGCGGTCCAGCAGTGTGGTCATCCGCGGCGGTACGAACGGGTACCCGTAGATCTGCCCGTGCGGGTGCGGCAGAGTCACACCGATCTCGCGACCCCGGTTCTCGAAGCAGAACTCGTGCTCCACGTCCGGCAGCGCGCTCAGCGAGGCCGTGCGGTCCGCCCAGGCGTCCATGACCAGCCGGGCCTGACCGACCGACAGCTCGGTGAACGACGTCTCGTGGTCGCTGGTGAAGCACACGACCTCGCAGCGGCCGGGCCCGGCGAACGACGGGAACCGGTTCTCGAACACCGCGACCGCGTAGTCCGGGTCCGGGATCTCGGTCGCGTGCCCGGGACGGGTCGGGCACAGCGGGCACTCGTTCGCCGGCGGCAGGTGGGTGCGGGTGTTGCGGTGCGTGGCGTACGAGATCACGTCCCCGGTCAGCGGGTCGGTGCGCAGCTCGACCGCGGCGCCGGTCAGCTGCGCCGGCAGGCCGCGCTCGTCGGCGTGCGGCCGGCGCGCCGGCGCGTCGGCCGGGTCGTAGTAGAAGAGCTCCCTGCCGTCGGACAGCGCGGTGTCCGTCCTGCGCGCGGTGCGGGCGATGTCCATGTGCGTGTCCAAGTCCGTCCTCATCAATGCATGGTCCCGGCATGGCCACGCGAGACTCATCATAAGTGAACAAAAACGAACACGCACACGCGGGCGTCCGGGCCGATACCCTTGAGCCCATGGACGTGGCGCCGCCGCCGGAGAGGATGCTGACCGAACCGGTCCGATGAACGAAACCCTTCTGAACGTCCTCCTCATCCTCGTCTTCGTCCTGATCACGGGCGTCTTCGCCGCTGCCGAGATGGCTCTGGTGTCGCTGCGGGAGAGCCAGATCAAGGCCCTGGCGCAGCGCGGCAAGCGCGGCGAAACCGTCGCCCGGGTCGCCGCGAACCCGAACCGATTCCTGTCCTCGGTGCAGATCGGCGTCACGCTGATGGGCTTCCTGTCGGCGGCCTTCGGTGGTGCCACCCTGGGCAGCGAGCTCGCGCCCGAACTCGAGGCGCTGGGCCTGCCGGAGTCGGTGGCCGGCATCACCGCGCTGGTCCTGATCACGATCGCCATCTCCTATGTCGAGATCGTGCTCGGTGAGCTGGCCGCCAAACGTCTGGCGCTGCAGCGCGCCGAGGGCTTCGCGCTCGCGCTCGCCCCGCTGGTCGACTGGCTGGCCTCGATCTCGCGGCCGGTGATCTGGCTGCTGTCGTTGTCGACCGACCTCGTCGTGCGCATCCTCGGCGGCGACCCGGCGGCCGCCCGCGAGCAGATGACCGAGCAGGAGCTGCGCGACATCGTCTCCGCGCACGAGTCGCTCGGCGAGGAGGAGCGCCGGATCGTCGAGGACGTGTTCGAGGCCGGCAACCGGCAGCTGCGCGAGGTGATGGTGCCGCGCACCGAGGTGGACTTCCTCGACGCCACGATGCCGGCGTACAAGGCGGTCAAGTTCGCCTCCGAGCGGCCGCACTCGCGTTACCCGGTGATCAGCGGGCACGCCGACGACGTGGTCGGGTTCCTGCACGTCCGCGACCTGTTCGACCCCGAGGTCGCGACCCGCTCGGTGCGGGTCGGCGAGCTGGTCCGCGACGTGCTGGTGCTGCCCGACACCGCCAAGCTGCTGCCCACGCTGACCGAGATGCGCCGCCGCAGCACCCACCTCGCGATCGTCCTCGACGAGTACGGCGGCACCGCCGGCATCGTCACCATGGAGGACCTGGTCGAGGAGCTGGTCGGCGACATCAAGGACGAGTACGACGAGGACGTCGCGGAGACGACCCGGCTGCGCGGCGGCGACATCGTCGTCGACGGCCTGCTGAACATCGAGGACTTCGCCGAGGAGACCGGCGTGACGCTGCCGGACGGGCCGTACGAGACGGCGGCCGGCTACATCGCCGCGCAGCTCGGCCGGGTGCCCGGCGAGGGTGACGAGGTGCGCGCCGACGGCCACCGGATCACCGTCACCGAGATGGACGGCCGCCGGGTCGCGCGGGTCCGGGTCAGCCGGCTGCCCGACCCGCAGCCCGCCGCCCTGGAATCCGGCAGTGACACCTAGGACACCAGCCGGCTGTGCGCCTCCGGCGTGGCCAGCGCCGGGTCGAGGGCGCGCAGCGCCAGCCAGGTGGCGCCACCGAGTCCGTCGCGCGCCGACAGCACCTCCGCGTCGGTGCGGCTGAAGATCTGGCGCAGGAGACGGCCGACCGGCGACGCTTCACCGGCCACGCTCCCGGCCAGCACCAGCGGCCCCGAGGTGCCCGGCGGCCGGACCCGTCGCACCGTGCCGGCCAGGAGTCTCGCGGCGCGCTCGGCGATCGAGGACGCGGCGGGGTCGCCCGCGTCGTACGCGTCGGAGACGAGCCGGGCGAGCTCGGCGAGCCGGACCGGCGGCCGGCCCATGATCGTGCCGATCAGCGCGTCGCGGGTGTCGCCGAATTCCGGCCGGCCGTTGCCGGCGTCCGGCGGCGGGCCGAGCACGGTCCGCACGACGGCCTCGCCGAGCGGTCCCAGCGGTTCGCCCGCGTCGATCGCGCGCAGCGTCGCGCGGACCGCCTCGCGGCCGAGCCAGAAGCCGGAGCCGTCGTCGCCGAGCAGCCAGCCGTGCGCGTCCGCGGTGCGGGTCAGCACGTGGTCGCGGATGTCGCCGGCGGCGGCGCCGGTGCCGGCGATGAGCACGGTGCCGTCCGGCGCGGGAGTTCCGGAGGTGAACGCGACCAGCAGGTCGGGCACGTACGACGGCGGGCAGCGCAGCCCGGCCGCCGCCCACACCGCGTCGAAACGCGCCCGTACGTCCGGGTGGCGCAGCGCGCCGCCGCCGGCCGCGCCGATCACGGCGGTCCCGACGGCGGCCGGGTCGAGCCCGGCGAGGGCGTCCGCGAGTGCCGCGGCGAGCGCTCCGGCGGCGCTGTCCGGGTGCGCGGTCGGGTTCCCGCCGCCGGCCAGGCCGCGCCCGGCGACGCGGCCGGAGGTGTCCGCGACCAGGATCCGGGTCGACGTACCACCCAGGTCGCCGCCGAGCACCAGAGCACCGGTAGATAACGACTTCTGCGACATCTGTATCCCTGCTGGAACTCTCGTCCTATACTGAGGTCTAGACCACTCTATAGTGTGCAATCCTGCGCGTAGCAAGGTGGTAACGCACGGCTTCGCGCAAGATCACACATCGGTCCCGATCTGGCTCGTTCTGGGAATGAGCCTTGACTTTGGATGGCGAGTGAGCAACGTTCTGTCCAGCAACGCGGGTAACGCGCAGTTGTCAGCAGCGTCGCTGTTGCGTACGTCACACGAGTGTGAGGGGTTGGTCGGACGCTGATGGCGAGCACGGTGAGCGCGGGGGCATACCTTGCGGCACTCGGGCCGCTGATCGAGTCCGTCGCCGCCCAGCACGACGGCATCGCCGCCGCCGCCGAGCTGATCGCGGCATCGGTGCGCGCCGACGGCGTCGTACAGGCCTTCGGGTCCGGGCACTCCGAGGCGCTCGCGATGGAGATCGCCGGCCGGGCCGGCGGCCTGGTGCCGACCAACCGGATCGCGCTGCGCGACGTGGTGATGTTCGGCGGCGAGCCGCCGGAGGTGCTCAGCAGCGGCACCCTCGAGCGCGATCCCAAGATCGCCGCGCGGCTGTACGAGCTGGCCGCGCCGGCGTCGCAGGACGTCTTCGTGGTGGCCTCGAACTCCGGGGTGAACGGCTCGATCGTCGAGTTCGCGCGGCTGGTGAAGGAGCACGGCCACCCGCTGATCGCGATCACCTCCTTGCAGCACACGTCGGGTGTCGAGTCCCGCCACCCGTCCGGTACCAAGCTTGTCGACCACGCCGACGTGGTGCTCGACAACGGCGCGCCGTACGGCGACGCTGTCCTCGACCTGCCTACCGGCGGGAAGGTCTGCGCCGTCTCCTCCATCACGGCGGCCCTGCTCGCCCAGCTCGTCGTCGCGGAGGTGGTGCGAGGCCTGCTCGACGCGGGCGAGACACCACCTGTGTACCTGTCCGCCAACATCCCCGGCGGTGACGAGCACAACCACTCCCTCGAAGCTCGGTACGACGGCCGGATCCGTCGTACCGCTTGATTAACCCCACAAGGAGCGAGACGCATGACCACTCCCAACGACCTGTCCCGTCGGCGGTTCCTGCAGCGCGCGGCTGTGGCCACGCTGATGGCGACCAGCAGCGGTTCGCTGCTCGCGGCCTGCGCGAGCGGCGGCGGTGACAACAACTCGGGCAACGGCGGCGCGAAGTCCGCTGAGAACCCGCTCGGTGTGAAGGCCGACGCTCCGCTCGACGTCGTGATCTTCAAGGGCGGTTACGGCGACGACTACGCGAAGTTCCACGAGAGCCTCTACAAGAAGAAGTACCCGGACGCCCAGATCAGCCACAAGGGCATCACCGACATCACCCAGCAGCTGCAGCCGCGCTTCAACGCGGGCAACCCGCCGGACGTGATCGACAACTCCGGCGCGCAGATGCTGCCGATGTCGACGCTGG
>DASXRB010000563.1:0-5142 GCA_036506875.1 Kribbellaceae bacterium
GCCGTGTCACTTTCCGAGACGCGCGGGTTCCTGTGCGCTCAGGAGGCGCGGGGGACGATGCGGGCGGGGATGTCGTGGCGATGGCAGAGGGCGAGCAGTCCGGTGCCGTCGATCAGCTGCAACGGCTTGCCGTTCGCGAACTGGTAGCTGGCCGGGCCGAACCCGGCGGTGGTGATCAGGATGCCTTTCGTCGCGCCGGCGTCGGACATCGTGCCGTACAGGTCGCGCACCGCGGACGGCGGCACGGTCTTGGTGTAGAGCTTGGCCTGGACGACGATCTTGCCGCCGGTGATCGGCGCCGGGTCGTAGGCGACGCAGTCGATCCCGCCGTCGCCGCGCGGCCGGAACAGCTGCGTGGTCAGGCCCATCCTGCTGAGCAGGTTCTCCACCAGGTGCTCGAACTCGGCCGGGGTCAGGTCGAGCAGGTTCGGCCGCCGGTCGATCTCGCTGATCACGTCGACCGGCGTGATGGTGCGCGGGTCGGCCAGCTCGATGTCCAGCACCGGCTCGACCGGCTGCAGCGCGTCAGGGTGCGGCGACACGTCGGCGCCGAAGTGGTCGCGCACGCACGCCACCGGGTCGAGTTGGTCCAGCACCAGCGCCTCGAACTGCTCGCGGGTCGCGCGCAGCGTGATCAGGCACGGCCGCACGGTCCGCCCGGTGGCCAGGTCCAGCGACTCCACGTGCCCGTTGAACACCACGGTGTCGACCACGCCGTACCGGTCGTGGCCGAAGGTCAGGTGCAGCGCGCGCAGCGCCAGCTGCGCGACCAGCTGCTGGTAGAGCCAGCGCCGCTCGGCCGTCGGCCGCGGGATCGTGATCATCGTGTCGTCGGTGCGGTCATAGCGGTACGACGCGTCGGCCGGCACCACCGTCAGGTCCGGCAGGTCCCAGTCCAGTGCGAGCAGCGCGGACTCCGGCGAGTACCCGACCCGCCGGCCGCTCGGAAACCCGGCCAGCTCCGGAACCAGCTCGAGCGACCGCTGGAAGTACCGGCGCACCGCTCGCCGGTCGCGCCGCCGCAACGCGTCGGTGAACTCCTCCACCCGGGCGTGCTGCTCGGCCGCCTCCTCGTCGTACCGGCGCTGCCGGTCGGACCGGTCGCGCTGCGCCCGCCGGACCCGCTCCTGCCGTTCGTCCTCGCGCCGCCGGTGCGTCTCGATCGCGGCGGCGAACGCGTCCTCGGCCTCGGCGACCCGGCGCGCGAACCGGGCGCTCGGCACGAACAGCCGGCTCATCGACCCCGGCGGCTCGGGCCGGAAGTCGGCCCACTTCGGCAGCGGGACCGGCTCGCGGTCCTCGGGTGCCAGGTCGAGCTCCGCCTTGCGCGGCGGGCGTTTCAGTGTCTCCAGGTCGACGCCGCACCTGGGCGTCCGCAAGGCGTCGGCGAGCACGCCACGAAGCTCCCTGACGCGCTCCTCCACGGCCGCCGTCTCCTGGGCTGCCTCCACCGCACGGCTCGGGCGGCCACCGGCACGGGGCGGATCTGTAGACCATGCCATGGCATTCCCACCTCACCTCCTAGGGTAGTTGACCGAATACGGTGTGCGACCAGTCGACGGCGAGTGTTCGTTACGACATTGCCGCCGGGACACGCCGAATTCGCCTTGTACGGCGACGTTTGCCCGCCTTGCCGCGGCTATCGGCGACCGCCGGGGATCACGAGTCCGAGGTACGCGGACCGCTCACGCAGCGTCGCTGATCAGCGGCCGACACCATCAGGTGACGTCCGTCGCGGTCAAGTGGCTTGGGTGCGGGCAAGGCCAGGGCCGGGCGCGCGCAGTCTGGCGGTGCCGGTGGCGATTGGGACACGATGGCGCCATGACCGAGTCCGCGTCACCGTCGTACACCTCCGGCGTCTCCGGCGTTCCGCTGCTCGGGGAGACGATCGGGCAGAACCTGGAGCGCACCGTCGCGTCGTACGGCGACCGCGAGGCGCTGGTCGAGGTGCCGACCGGCCGCCGCTGGACGTACGACGAGCTGAACCGCGACGTGGACGTGTTCGCGCGCGGGCTGATGGCGCGCGGGATCGCCAAGGGCGACCGGGTCGGCATCTGGGCGCCGAACTGCGCGGAGTGGACGATCACGCAGTACGCGACCGCGAAGATCGGCGCGATCCTGGTGAACGTCAACCCGGCGTACCGCACCCATGAGCTCGCCTACGCGCTGAACCAGTCCGGGGTCACGCTGCTGATCTCCGCCACGGAGTTCAAGACCAGCGACTACCGGGCGATGATCGACGAGGTGCGCAAGGACTGCCCGGCGCTGTCGGACGTGGTCTACATCGGCACGCCGGACTGGGACGAGGTGGTCGCCGGCGCCGCGTCGGTGACGGCCGCGGAACTCGCGGAACGCCTTGTGTCGTTGAGTTTCGACGACCCGATCAACATCCAGTACACGTCCGGCACGACCGGGTTCCCGAAGGGCGCGACGCTGTCGCACCACAACATCCTCAACAACGGGTTCTTCGTCACCGAGACGATCGGGTTCGGTCCCGAGGACCGGCTGTGCATCCCGGTGCCGTTCTACCACTGCTTCGGGATGGTGATGGGCAACCTCGGCTGCACCACGCACGGCGCGTGCATGGTGATCCCGGGGCCGGCGTTCGACCCGGCCGCGACGCTGCGGGCCGTGCAGGACGAGCGGTGCACGGGGGTGTACGGCGTGCCGACGATGTTCATCGCCGAGCTGGAGCACCCGGACTTCGCGTCGTACGACCTGTCCTCGTTGCGGACCGGGATCATGGCCGGGTCGCCGTGCCCGGTCGAGGTGATGAAGCGCTGCATCGCCGACATGAACATGTCCGAGGTGGCGATCTGCTACGGCATGACCGAGACGTCGCCGGTGTCGACGCAGACGCGGATGGACGACGACCTGGATCGTCGTACCGCCACCGTCGGGCGGGTGCTGCCGCACGTGGAGGTGAAGGTCGTCGACCCGTTGTCCGGGCTGGTGGTGCCGCGCGGGGTGAGCCGGGGGAGCTGTGCACCCGCGGGTACTCGGTGATGCTCGGCTACTGGAACGAGCCGGAAAAGACCGCCGAGGCGATCGACGCGGCGCGCTGGATGCACACCGGGGACCTGGCGGTGATGCGCGAGGACGGGTACGTCGAGATCGTCGGCCGGATCAAGGACATGGTCATCCGCGGCGGGGAGAACATCTACCCGCGCGAGATCGAGGAGTTCCTGCACACGCACCCGGACATCACCGACGTGCAGGTGATCGGCGTACCGGACCAGAAGTACGGCGAGGAGCTGTGCGCGTGGATCAAGCTGCGCGAGGGCGCGGCGGCGCTGGACGCGGACGGCGTGCGGGAGTTCGCCACCGGCCGGCTCGCGCACTACAAGATCCCGCGCTACGTGCTCGTCGTCGACGAGTTCCCGATGACCGTCACCGGCAAGATCCGCAAGGTGGAGATGCGCGAGAAGACCGTCGAGCTCCTCGGTCTCTAGGGCTGGTACTCGTAGGCGCCGAGGTCGTCGTACCGGCGCGGTCCTTCGGCGAAGGAGTTGTCGGTCGCCGGGTCGTCCACGCGCGGGTTGCCGAGGATGTCGGCGGACTGCGCGCCGGAGACGCCGGAGTGGCCGCGGTCGATCGCCCCCGACCCGGCCAGGATCCGCAGGTCCCAGCCCGCGGCGTCGGCGAACCGCGGGTCGGCCTGGATCCCGTGCTGCTCCTGCCCGGTGGCGGCCTGCATCGCGGCCAGTGAGGTGTACGACGTGCCGCCGAAGGCGTACATCTTGCCGCTCTTGGTGAGCCAGACCAGGTTGTGGTCGACCGTCGTGCTGCCGGGTGCGGAGTCCCAGATGCCGATGTTGCCGGCCCGGCGGGCGCACGAGATGCCGTTGTACGCCGGGTAGACGGCGTTGTCGACCGCGATGTTGTTCTCCACCACGTAGTTGCCGGACGTGCCCTCGACGTTCAGGCCGGTGGTGCAGTTGCCGTAGACGGTGTTGCCGATCATCCGGCCGCCGGTGACGTTCAGGTTGTCGATGCCGTGGTCGCCGTTGTTGTAGGTCACGTTGAGCGCGGCGAGGTTGTCGTTGCCGCCGGTGTAGAACTGGATGCCCGAGTCCTCGTTGTCGTGCGTCACGTTGCGCAGCACGGTGTTGCCCGGGCTGACCACGTTGATCCCGTTCGCGTTGCGCCGCCAGCCCTCGGCGCTGTAGCTCACCGTGTTGTCGGACACGGTGATGCCGGTGCTGCCGGAGGTCACGTAGATGCCGTGCCCGCTGTTGTGGTGCACGGTGTTGCCGCTCACGGTCGAGGCGCTGGTGCTCCGGATGCTGATCGCGGGCGCGGTCTGGCTCTGCGCCGGCGACCCGGCGCCGCGCACCTCGTTGCCGGACACGGTGATGTGGTTGCTGCCGGTCACGTAGATGCCGTCGTACACCGTGTCGGCGAAGGTCAGGCCGTCGATGACGATGTACGCGCGGCTCGCGATGTTCGCACCGAACGTCTTGCCGGCGCCGATCACCGCGTGCTTCCCCGGCCAGGCGGTCACGGTCAGCGGCGCCGACGCGGTCCCGGACACCAGCGGCTTGACGGTCTCGGCGTAGCTGCCGCTGCCGATGTAGACGGCGTCCCCGGCAACCGCCTGGCTCATCGCCTTCGTGATCGTGCAGTACGGCGCCAGGATCGTGCCGGACCCGCTGTCGGAGCAGGTCGGCATCGTATTGTCGACGTACAACCCGTTGACGTCGAGCAGCAGGGCATGCGCGGACAGCGGCACCGCCAGCACAACCCCCGACAACACCGCGACACCCGCGAACACGCGAACACGAGACATGACAATCCCTCCCCGCCCAGCCACCGACCTCCACGCTAAGCCCGCCCGCCCGCGCTGTCCTCACTCATCTGACGCACCTGCCCTCACCCCTGATTCCGTTCATCGGGCTCTTGTGACCCGGCGTGTCGCCCTTTGTCGGGCCCTTGTGACCGTGGGTGCGGCGCCGGCCAGCACGAGGCCGAAGAGGCCGTCGCGAGCTGTTGTGATCAGCCGGCCCGGGGACGAGAATCGGCGGAGTCCGCACGTCGGAGGGAACCGCCATGAGCAGGATCGCGGCGGCGGCAGCGGCGGCGCTCGCGGTGACGGCCGCAGCGCCCGGCACTGCCAGCGCAGATCGTTCAGCAGCAGCGGGG
>DASXRB010000564.1:0-1984 GCA_036506875.1 Kribbellaceae bacterium
GTCGACCAGAACGGCAACACGCACGTCGAGACCGGCGCCGCGTACGGCCAGCAGACCTGGTGGTTCTACACCTGCATCACCGCGACGCACTCGATCGACCTGAACCGGTCCGGCTGCCTGCTGCCCAAGCCCTGACGGCGCTGATCCGCGAAAAGTCCCGAACCTCTCCAGTCGCGTCCGGTCCCTTCCGATCCTGCTAGGAACAGGGACGGACCGGACGCGCGTGTCGTGGCCCCCAACGCCCGGAGCCGTGCTCCGTCCCTCCTACCGGAGGAGGGGGACACACGCATGTGGATCCTGGCGTTGGTGTACCTGGCGCGCCCGCGGCTCGTGCAGAACATCGTCGCCGGCTGGCTCGTCCTGATGGGCTTCGAGGCGACGCTGAACGGCGTGCTGCAACTGGTGCTGCTGCACCTGAACCCGCACTCGGACGCGCTGCTCCCGGCCCCGGAGTGGTTGCTCTACGCCGCTGTGGTCGCGGGTCCGCTGACGGTCCTCGCGGTGGTCCGGCTGCTGGCCATCCGCCGGCAGTACGACCGGACCGGCACGCGGGCGTCCGGAGCGGTGGCGGCCGGGAGCGTCAGCCCGGCAGGCCTTTGAGGAGCTGGCGGGCCATCACGATGCGCTGGACCTGGTTGGTGCCCTCGTAGATCTGGGTGATCTTGGCGTCGCGCATCATCCGCTCGACCGGGTAGTCGTGGGTGTACCCGTACCCGCCGAGCAGCTGCACCGCGTCGGTGGTGACGGCCATCGCGACGTCGGAGGCGAAGCACTTGGCGGCCGCGCCGAAGTAGGTCAGGTCCGCGTCGCCGCGCTCGGACTTCGCCGCCGCGGCGTACGTCAGCTGCCGGGCCGCCTCGATCTTCATGCCCATGTCGGCGAGCATGAACTGCAGGCCCTGGAACTCCGCGATCGCCTTGCCGAACTGCTTGCGCTCCTGCACGTAGCCCAGCGCGTAGTCCAGCGCCCCCTGCGCGATGCCGAGCGCCTGCGCGGCGATCGTCACGCGGGTGTGGTCGAGGGTCGCCATCGCGGTCGCGAAGCCGGTGCCGGGGTCGCCGATCATCCGCGAAGCCGGGATCCGGACATTGTCGAAGTACACCTCACGCGTCGGCGAGCCCTTGATGCCGAGCTTCTTCTCCGGCGCCCCGAACGACACGCCCTCGTCGGTCTTCTCCACCACGAACGCGCTGATGCCCTTCGACCGCCCCTCGGATTGCACCGTCGGGCCGGTGACCGCGAACACAGTGTAGAAGTCCGAGACCTCCGCGTTGGTGATCCAGCGCTTGACGCCGTTGATCACGTAGTCGTCGCCGTCGCGGACGGCGCGGGTCTTCATCGCCGCCGCGTCGGAGCCGGCCTCCGGCTCGGACAGGCAGTAGCTGAACATCGAGTCCCCGCTCGCCACCGGCGGCAGGTAGCGCTGCTTGAGCTCCTCCGACGCCGACAGCAGCAGCGGCAGCGTGCCGAGCTTGTTCACCGCCGGGATCAGCGAGGTGCTGCAGCACGCCCGCGCGACCTCCTCGATCACGATCACGGTGGCGAGCGCGTCCGCGCCGGCGCCGCCGTACTGCTCGGGGATGTGCGGCGCGTGGAAGTCCGACGCCTTCAGCGCGTCGTACGACGCCTTGGGGAACTCGGCGTTCTCGTCGACCTCACCGGCGTGCGGCGCGACCTTGGCGTCGCACACGTCGCGGACGGCCCGGCGGATCGCCTTGTGCTCCTCGGACAGCGCGTACAGCTCGAATTCACTACTCACGAGTCGCAATGTACGACGAAAACCCGCGGCTCCGACACCGTCCGGCGCTCCGACGTGACGAACAGCGCACGCCGGCACGACGCGCGGCCCGGCTCGTCGTACCGACTGGCCATGGTCCGGTCACCGACTGGTAACGCGCATCTGTAGAGTCGCGCCATGACCCAGGGCACGCTGCGCATCTCCGTGATCGGAACGAACTACCTCGGGGCGAACACCGCCGCCGGA
>DASXRB010000565.1:0-4698 GCA_036506875.1 Kribbellaceae bacterium
CGGCTCGGCGTCGTCGTCGCCTCCGGTATCGGCGGCCTGGCGACCACGCTGGCGAACTACGACGCGCTGAAGATCAACCCGCGCCGGGTCTCACCGCTGGCGATCCCGATGCTGATGCCGAACTCCGCGGCGGCGAACGTGAGCCTGGAGCTCGGCGCCCGGGCCGGCGTGCACACGCCGGTGTCGGCGTGCGCCTCCGGCAACGAGGCGATCGCGCTCGGCGTGGACCAGATCCGGCTCGGCCGGGCCGACGTGGTCGTGGTCGGCGGCTGCGAGGGCGCGATCTCCGCGCTGCCGCTGGCGGCGTTCAGCCAGATGATGGCGCTCAGCAAGCGCAACGACGACCCGGAACGCGCGTCCCGGCCGTGGGACACCGACCGGGACGGGTTCCTGCTCGGGGAGGGCGCCGGCATCCTCGTGCTGGAGAGCGAGGAGCACGCGCGGGCCCGCGGCGCCAAGGTGTACGGCGAGGTGGCGGGTGCCGGTATGACCGCCGACGGCCACGACATCGCGCAGCCGGAGCCGCACGGCGCCGGCGCCAGCCGGGCGATGAAGCGCGCCCTGCTGGAGTCCGACCTGGCCGCGGGCGACATCGCGCACATCAACGCGCACGCGACCTCCACCCCGCAGGGGGACGTCGCCGAGTCGCTGGCGATCCGCGCCGCGCTCGGCGGTGCGGCCGACCGGGCGATCGCGACCGCGCCGAAGTCGATGTTCGGCCACCTGCTCGGTGC
Organism: Kribbellaceae bacterium; assembly: GCA_036506875.1. Taxonomy (GTDB): domain Bacteria; phylum Actinomycetota; class Actinomycetes; order Propionibacteriales; family Kribbellaceae; genus DASRHY01. The sequence continues at coordinate 735 of DASXRB010000565.1, forward strand.
CGCCGGCGCGGTGGAGTCGATCGCCACGATCCTGGCGCTGTACCACCGCGTCGTGCCGCCGACCATCAACGTCGACAACCCCGACGAGAAGATCGAGCTCGACATCGCGACCGAGCAGCGCAAGCTGCCCGACGGGGACCTGGCCGCGCTGAACAACTCCTTCGGCTTCGGCGGCCACAACGTCGCCGTCGCGTTCAAGTCGGTATGAGCAGCTGACCAGCTGAAACGGAAGAAGGACGCCTGATGACCGCCGCCCCGGCTCAGCCTCCGAGTACCAAGCTCCGCCGGGAGCAGGACCCCCGTAACCCGGTCGCCCGGCTGACCGCGCTGCTCGACGAGGGCAGCCTGGAGCTGATCACGCCGGACGACCTGTCCGGCATGCTCGCGGGCCGCGGCACCATCCACGGCGCGCCCGTGGTGGCGTTCTGCTCCGACGCCACGGTGATGGGCGGGGCGATGGGCGACCAGGGCTGCGAGGTGGTGGTCAGGGCCTACCAGGTCGCCCGCCAGGAGGACGTGCCGATCGTCGGGCTGTGGCACTCCGGCGGCCGGCCCGGACGTGGTCCGCTCGGTCACCGGCGAGGACGTCGACATGCTCCGGCTGGGTGGTCCCGAGCCGCACGGACGGCGCTCCGGCGTCGTACACGTGGTGACGGAGTCGGAGGCGGACGCGATCGAGCGGGCTCGGCAGCTCGCCGACCTGTTCGGCAACCAGGGCACCGTGTCCGACGAGGTGCCGGACACCGACCTGTCGGGGTTGCTGCCGGAGTCGGCGAAGCGGGCGTACGACGTGCACCCGCTGGTCGCCGGCGTGCTGGACGAGGACTCGGCGGTCGAGCTGCACCCGCGATGGGCACCCAACGTCGTCACCACCCTGGGCCGGTTCGGCGGGCGCACGGTCGGCGTGATCGCGAACAACCCGCTGCGGCTCGGCGGCTGCCTGGACGCGCTGAGCGCGGAGAAGGCGTCCCGGTTCGTGCGGATGTGCGACGCGTTCGGGGTGCCGATGGTGGTGCTGGTCGACGTACCGGGTTATCTGCCGGGTGTCGGGCAGGAGTGGGACGGCGTCGTACGACGCGGGGCCAAGTTGCTGCACGCGTTCGCCGAGTCGGTGGTGCCGCGGGTGACGCTGGTGACTCGCAAGACGTACGGCGGGGCGTACATCGCGATGAACTCGCGGTCGCTCGGCGCGACCCGGGTGTTCGCCTGGCCCAGTGCCGAGGTGGCGGTGATGGGCGCCGTGGCGGCGGTGCGGATCCTGCACCGGCGCAGGCTCGCCGAGGTCGACGCCGACCTGCGCCCGCAGGTCGAGCTGGAGCTGGCCGCGGAGCACGAGAAGATCGCCGGCGGCATCGAGCGCGCCCGGCAGATCGGCGTGGTGGACGAGGTGGTGGAGCCGGCCCGGACCCGGTCCGCGCTGGCGGCGGCGATCTCCAAGGCCGAGGCCGACGGCGGCCGGGTGCGCGGCGCGCACGGCAACATCCCGCTCTGACGTCTCGGCGGGCGTCCGGACGAAGAAAGTGAGGGCGTGAACGGCCCGCCCTGTGTGCCGTTCACGCCCTCACCATGTGGTGCGGCCGCTGTGCCCTCCGCCGGGGTGAGGAAACCTCCCGGCGGCCAGCGGCCACGCCCCTCCCGCCCTGGTACCCGTAAAGACTCACCGAATGGCCGATTGGTTGCCTGATCCGGACAATTTCTTCCAACTACTACCGTCCGTCCGGACAGAGCCACTCACCGCGACCACATGGGCTGTCTTCCGGGCCCAGCGGCCGGGTCAGACCACCTGATGGAGCCAGCGGACCGGGGCGCCGTCGCCGGCGTACCGGAACACCTCGAGCTCGTCGTCCCAGGGGCGGCCGAGCAGCCGCTCCAACTCGTCGGTCAGGTCGACCTCGCCGGCGATCGCCTTGGTCATCGCGGACTTCAGCCGGTCCTCCGGCACCATGATGTCGCCGTGCGGCCCGGTCACCGCGCGGAAGACGCCGAGGTCGGGGGTGAACGAGAACCGCTCGCCCTCGGCGCCGGTGCTCGGCTCCTCGGTGACCTCGAAGCGCACCTTGTTCCAGCCGCGCAGCGCGGACGTCAGCCTGGCCGCCGTACCGGTCTCGGCCTGCCAGGACAGCTCGGCGCGGTAACTGCCGGCGGCTGCGGGCTGCGGCGTCCAGTCCAGCTTCACGGGCACGCCGAGGATGCCGCCCGCGGCCCACTCGACATGCGGGCACAACGCAGACGGCACCGTGTGGACGTACAGAACGCCACGAGTCGTCGCCACCGGATCCTCCTGTGCTCGAGGGGCGCCTTCCCCAGCGATCTCGAGCCCGTGACCCGTCGACGACGGCTACGCCTATCTTGCACCACCAGCCTCACGGATACCAGCACATCATCGTACGGACGGCGCGTCGGGCATAACCGAGGGCAGACCCGCGGAGGGCCTGCCCTCGGCCGCGCCCTAGCGATCCCTCGTACCCTTTCCGAGGGTCAGCAGGGGAACAGGCTCGGGATGAACGACCGGCACACGTCAGCCGGACGTGCGACGACGTTGTTGGTCGTGTCCGTGAGCACGATGTGCGTGTAGGTCACCTTGGCCAGTGTGAGGGTCTGGCCGCTCGGGCAGGTGAAGCCACCGGCCGACAGCGGTCCGGCGGTCAGGCTGGCCTGAACCCGTCCGTTCTCAGGGGTGAAGGAGCCGCCAGCCGTTACCTGGCCGGCCGCCGTCTCCTTGTTGGCCGCCTTCGGGTGGTTGCTACCACCGTTGATGCAGGCGTAGATCGCGGTCGCGTCCGCGGACAGCGTGTAGTTGACCTGCTGCTGCCCCAGGCCAGCCTCGTCCCAGTTCACGACGAGGGCGCCGCTGTCGGCCACCGACGAGTTCGCGAAGAAGAAGTGCGCACCCTGCGTCGCCCACGAGGACGAGGCGCCGAATGCCGAGAACAGCAGAGCTAGCAGGAGAATGCAGATCCGTCGCATGCAGTACCACCTTTTTTTCGCCGGCGCACCGGGGCTGGGTATCAGCACCGATGTCCGGTTCTGATCGACTGACTCGCTGTTGCTGAGATTGCCCGCAGGGATCACCTCGCGGGCTTGCGTGCGGACGAAGTGGAGTGCAGCCGGGCTTTCGCGTCGTCTCCGCTCCCGATCGGCCGTCGACCCCGGCTGCCCCGCGGGCGGTGCGCGCGCCACCGGGGCGTAGTGCGAGATGCGCGCTAGGGCGACGTCGTGGACGACCGTCCGCGGCAGGAGGGGACGCCGCGCGGCGCGGCGCGTCGAGGCGTCATGGCATGGCCCCGCCGACGTGAACTGAACTGGTGCGCGCATCGCACGCCCCCCACGAACCCCTTCGGACCCCTCCTGAACCCGCAGACCCCTGCCGGCGAGGACCAGCGACGAGCGTGGGCGCGGTCCGGGCCGCAGATGGCCGTACTTCGCTCATGCTCGCTCCGATCGGTGCCGCCGTCAACGGCGCGACCATACGCAGTGGTACGGTCCGTTCGGGTAGCCACCACTGGGATCACACGCCCGGACACGCAGCGGGACCGGCGGGGTCTACGGGAACCGCGAGGCGAGGGCGACGGCGGCGCCGGCGGCGGCCAGCGTGAGGAGCATCGCCCAGCCGGCGTAGCGCGCCGTGACCTCTTTGTCGACCTTGTCGAACCCGATCGACGAGCCGATGTTCTCGTACACGTCCTGGATCTCGCCGGCCGATTCCGCGGAGTAAGCCTGTCCCCCGGTGATCTCGGCGACGCTGCGCAGGTCCGCGCGGTCCGGTGGCACCCGCTGCCGGAAGCCGTCCATCTCGATGAATCCGGAGTCGGTGCCGAAGGCAACGGTGTAGATCGGCGTGTGCTTGTCCTTCGCGGCGCGCGCCGCCTCCTGCGCCGTGCGGCCGACGGTGCGCTTGCCGTCCGACATCAGCACGATCCGGGCCGGGGCCGGCTCGCGCGGGTGCTCGGGATCCGGCGGCACC